>NZ_BCQR01000003.1 GCF_001552175.1 Actinomadura kijaniata NBRC 14229 | reverse complement strand
CCCCGCGCCTGGTGACCGCCCCGCCCGACGCGTGGCGGCACACCCCCCGCGACCTGGACGGCTGGCCCGCGCGCGGCGACCTCGCCGGGGACCGGGCGTTCACCGGCCGGGCGCTGGCGGCCTGGGCGGCGCGCGGCACCACCACCCGCGTCGCGCAGCTGCTGTACGCCGGGCGCGTCGGCGGGGAACCGGTCGCGGTGCTGCGCGGCGGCGACCGGATCGCCCGCTACAGCGGGACCAGCGGCGCGCTGGACGTCGTCACCGGCGGGGCCGACCCCGCCGCGCCGGTCGCGCTGGGCGGCGGCCGCTACCTGCTGGCCCCCTGGGACACCGGCGCCACCACGCCCGAGGGACGCGAGGTCGCCGTGCGCGACGGCGTCACCGACCCGGTCACGGCCGGCACCCGCTGCGGGCGCGGCCCGCTGCTGGACCTGGAGGGCGCCGACGGCCGGCGCACCGTCGGCGACCTGGGCGGCGCGCGGCCGGTCGTGCTCGCCCACCGC
This sequence comes from Actinomadura kijaniata NBRC 14229, assembly GCF_001552175.1. Lineage (GTDB taxonomy): Bacteria > Actinomycetota > Actinomycetes > Streptosporangiales > Streptosporangiaceae > Spirillospora > Spirillospora kijaniata. The sequence goes on along the minus strand of NZ_BCQR01000003.1, from coordinate 62,929 downwards.
CCGTCCACCCACCGGGCCGGCGCGCCCGAGCCGCGGCCCGCCCGCCTGAAGCCCGCCGGGCGGCGGCTGTGGGAGCGCCTCGGCTGCCTGCTGCCCCGGCCCGCGCGCCCGGTCACCGAGGCGACGGCCTGGGAGTTCTGGACCGGACGCCTGCCCAAGGGCGGCCCGAAGGCCGGCTGGGTGTGCACGCGGATGACGTTCGCGGGCGGCGGCACCACCGCGCAGGCCACGCTGCTGGCGGGCCGGGAGCACCTGGACACCGGCTGGTGCGACGACCGGCGGCCGGTCAGCGGCACCTGGTGGCGCGACCCCGCCGACCGCCCGCACTACCTGGCCGCCGCCGCGCGGGGCCTGGAGCCCCGGGCCGAGGGGCCGCTGCGCGGGCCGCGCGTGAAGCGCCGCCTGCTGGACGCAGCGCCGGGCGGGAGCGGGGGGACCGACGCCCCCGTCACGCTGACCGCCCGGGAGGACTGACCGCGCCCCGATCGGCCCACCCCGTCAGGAACCGCTTACTTCGATCGGGCACACTGGGGGCACCGATCGAAAGGGGTCGCTGTATGGGCAAGGGTCCGCTGTCGGGAGTGCGGGTGGTCGAGCTGGCCGGGATCGGGCCGGGGCCGTTCGCCGCGATGCTGCTGGCCGACCTCGGCGCCGACGTCATCCGGGTGGACCGCGCCGCCGCGGCGCGGCGCGGCGGGGGGAGGACCGGCGGCACCGACTTCACCAACCGGGGCAAGCGGTCGATCGCCGTCGACCTCAAGAGCGAACGGGGCCGGGAGGTCGTGCTCGCGCTCGTGGAGAGGTCCGACGTGCTGATCGAGGGGTTCCGGCCGGGGGTGACCGAACGGCTCGGGCTCGGCCCCGACGACTGCCTGGCCCGCAACCCGGGGCTCGTCTACGGGCGGATGACCGGATGGGGCCAGCAGGGCGCGCTGTCCAGGAGCGCCGGGCACGACATCGGCTACATCGCCGTCACCGGGGTGCTGCACGCCATCGGCCGCGCGGGCGGGCCGCCCCAGGTGCCGCTGAACCTGCTCGGCGACTTCGCGGGCGGCAGCATGTACCTGGTGGTCGGCGTGCTGGCGGCGTTGCTGGAGTCGAAGATGAGCGGCGAGGGGCAGGTGGTGGACGCGGCGATCGTGGACGGCGCGGCGCACCTGTCCACGTTCATCCACGGTTTCATGGCCGGGGGCATGTGGCGCGACGAACGCGGCGTGAACATGCTCGACACCGGCGCCCCCTGGTACGACGTGTACGAGACCGCCGACGGGAGGCACGTGGCGGTCGGCGCGATCGAGCCGCAGTTCTACGCCGAGTTCCTGGAGCGGCTCGGGCTCGCCGACGCCGACCTGCCCGGCCAGCACGACCACGACGGATGGCCCGAGCTGCGGGAGCGGTTCGCCGCCGCGTTCAAGGCCAGGACGCGCGACGAGTGGGCCGAGGTGTTCCTGCCCGGTGACGCGTGCGTGGCCCCCGTGCTGTCGATGACGGAGGCGGCCACCCACCCCTGGAACACCGAACGCGAGGTGTTCGTGGAACGGGACGGCCACCGCCAGCCCGCCCCCGCGCCGCGCTTCTCCCGCACGCCGGGGGAGACCGACGGCGTCCCGGTGCTGCCGGGCGGGCAGACCCGCGACGTGCTGGCCGACCTCGGCTTCGAGGACGTGGACGCGCTGCTGGAGAGCGGCGCGGTCGTCCAGTCCTGACAGCGCCGGTGGGGCCCGCGCCGCGGGCCCCACCGGCGTCCGTCAGCGGGCCTCCAGACGGGTGCCCTCGCGCAGGGCGACCGTCATCAGGTCGGTCGGGCCGTCCACCTCCAGGCGGTGCCAGCGCCCGCGCGGCACGATCACGGCGGTGCCCTCGGCCAGCGTCGCCGCCTCCTCGTCCCCGCCCTCCTCCAGCGGCCGCAGGAACAGCCGGGCCGAGCCGCGCAGCACCGCGACGACCTCCTCGGCCTCCGGATGCACCTCCCAGTGGTCGGGGTGGGCGTCGGCGAGGCCCTCCAGGCGGAACGCCGCCAGATGCCAGCCGTCCGCGCCGCCGGCCATGCGGCGTTCCCCGGCGGTGACGCTCCGGTCCTCGCGCAGGTACAGCGCCTGCGCGAACAGGTCGATCGGGGTGACGGTCATGAACGAACTCCTTCGGTCTCGGTCTTGGTCTCGGTGCCGGCCCCGGCGGGAGCGGGGAGGTCGGTGGGGGCCGCCGGGACCGCGCGGCGGCGGGAGGGCAGCACGGTGATCGCGACGACGGTCGCCAGCAGGAACAGCGCGGCCGTGACCTGGAGGGCCAGGGCGTAGCCCGCGCTGAGGGCCTGCGGGGTCGCGGCCGCCCCGGTGCGGTCGGCGGCCAGGGTCGCCAGCGCCGCCAGGCCGACGCAGCCGCCGAGCTGGCGGGAGCTGTTGAGGACGCCCGAGGCCGTGCCCGCCTCGCGCGGGGCGACGCCGGTCGTCGCGGCGGCCGCGACCGGCCCCAGGCACAGCCCGAGCCCCACGCTGGCCACCAGCGACGGGCCGAGCACGTCGGAGACGAACCCGCCCGCCGGATCGACCAGCCCGAACCAGACGAAGCCCGCCGTCGCCAGCAGCCCGCCCGGCACCAGCGAGGCGCGCGGCGAGTAGCCCGCGCCGATCCGGGTGGCCAGCGCCACCCCGACCACGGTGCCGAACGAGAACGGCAGGAACGCCGCCCCCGTCGCCGCCGCGCCCATCCCCAGCACCTGCTGCATGTGGAGCGAGACGAAGTAGAACGCCGCGAACTGGCCCGCCGCCGCCAGGAACACGAACGCGTTGGCGCCCGCCACCCACCGGCTCCGCAGCAGCCCCGGCCGCACCAGCGGGGAGGACGACCGGAGCTCCACGGCGGCGAACGCCGCCAGCAGCACCGCCGCCGCGCCCAGCGTGGCGAGCGTGTCCCCGGAGGACCAGCCGACCTGCTCGGTGCGCACCACGCCCAGCACCAGCAGCCCGGCACCGCCGGTCGCCAGCACCGCGCCGGGCACGTCCAGCCGGTCGCGGCGCGTGCCGCGGACGCCCGCCGGGACGGCGGCGGCCAGGGCGAGGGTGAGCGCCACGATCGGCAGGTTGACCAGCATCACCCAGCGCCAGCCCGCGTACTCGGTCAGCAGGCCGCCCGCCAGCACGCCGAGCGCGCCGCCCACCGCGTTCACCCCGCTCCACACCCCAAGCGCCCGCACCCGCGCCGGGCCCTCGGGGAACGCCACCGTCAGCATCGCGAGCGCCGCCGGGGCCAGCGCGGCGGCGGCCACCCCCTGCGCCGCGCGCGCCGCCACGAGCTGCCAGGGGGCCTGCGCCAGCCCGCCGGCCAGGGAGGCCGCGCCGAACGCGACCAGCCCCGCCACGAACAGCCGCCGCCGCCCGAACAGGTCCCCGGCCCGCCCGCCGAGCAGCAGGAACCCGCCGAACGTCAGCGCGTAGGCGTGCACCACCCACGACAGGCCCACCGGCGTGAAGCCGAGGGAGGAGCGGACCGCGGGCAGCGCGACGTTCACCACCGACATGTCGAGCGCCACCAGGAACTGGGCGAGCGAGACCGCCGCCAGGACGGCCCCGGGCCGCCCTCGCATATTTTTGTACATGTATAAAAACTAGCCCGCGACCTCCCCCCGTGTCGAGTCCGGGGTCGAGCACCGGGCCGCGGATGCGCCATCATGGGGCATGCCCAAGACGACGTCAGCCCAGGTGGGACGGCCCCCCAAGTTCTCCCGGGCGGAGATCGTCGCGGCGGCCGGGCGGATCGTGGCGGCCGAGGGCGTGGCGAGGCTGACGATGCGGCGGCTGGCCAGGGAGATCGGCGGCACGCCGATGGCGCTCTACCACCACGTCCGCGACAAGGAGGAGCTGCTGCTCCTGCTGCTGGACGACCACGCCGAGCGGATGCCCCGCCCCGACCTGCCGGACGACCCGCTGGACCGCATCGTCACCGTCGCCGCGGCGATCCGCGACGGGCTGGCCGACTGCCCCTGGATCGTGGAGGTCCTCACCGCCGACGACCTGATGTCGGAGGCGGCGCTGTGGTACGTCGAGCACATCGTGGCCGCCGCCGTCGAGGCCGGGCTGAGCCCCGAGCGGGCCGTCCACGCCTACCGCGCGATCTGGCACTACACGGCGGGCGACCTCATCGTCCGGACGGCCGCCGCCCGGCGGCGGGCGGACGACGAGCGCCCGACCCGCCGCGAGGAGGTCTTCGCGGACCTGGACGCGGTCGCCTACCCCCACCTGGCGCGGGTGGCCGACCGCTGGGAGCCGCTCACCGAGCAGGACACCTACCGGCGCTCCCTGCGGGCCCTGGCCGCGGGCCTGCTGGCGGCGGGCTGAGGGACCGGCGGATCAGGAGGCGGCGGTCTCGCGCTGCGCCTTGGACGGCTTCGGCGCGGCCTGCCCTCCCTCGGTCCGCTTCGGCGCGGCGCCGTGCTCGGGCTCCTGCCGTCCGCCGTAGCGGCGGATCGAGGCGTAGGCGACGCCGATCCCGGCGGCCACCGGCCAGCCGATCGCGCCGCCCGCCGCCAGCACGCCCAGCCCGACGTAGACCGGCAGCCCCTTCTTGGCGGGCAGCACCCGGCCGGCGATCGCGAACGGCGCGGCGGCGGCGTCGACGACCGTCCTGGGGATCGTCACCGTCACCCCTTCCCGCCGTGCCGTCCGCGGCGCCGTCTCCTGCTGCGCCGCGTTCCGCCGGGCCGTCTCCCGTGGCTCGGCGGCCTTGGTGCTCTTGGCGGGCATGGTCCCACCTCCTGGTAGCGAGGACGACGAGGATCCCTACCCCGGATCGGGGTGAACAAGCCGGGAACGATCGGTGAAGAAATTCCTTGTCAGGGCGGGTGTCAGGGCCGCTTCGAGGGGTACTGCCTGAGCGGCAACGACCCCGCTACCGAAGGTGACCCCAGATGGGAATCCTGCGATCGGCCGTGCGCCTGGCCGCCGGAACGGCCGGCACGGTGGCAGGCACCGTGGTGGACGCCCCGCGCCGGGCCGTCCAGGCGCTGCCCGACGCCCTGCCCCGCGTCCCGGTGCCCCGCGTCCCGATCCCGCACGTCTCGATCCCGCACGTCCCGACGCCGCCCAAGCCCCAGATGCCCGACCTGGAAGGGCTCATCGGCCCGCGCACCAAACGGCGGATCTGGTCGAGGAGCGGCCGCGCCTACATCGAGCTGCGCGGCGTCCAGGCGAACCACACGCCCGCCGCCGCCGACCTGCGCACCGCCGCCTCCGCGGCCGTCCGGCGGATGAAGGGCGTGCGGTGGGCCGAGGTCAACGCCGTCACCGGCGAGCTGCTGTGCGTCTTCGACGAGGGCAGGATCTCGCTGGACGCGCTGGTCGAGGCCGTCACCTCGGTGGAGGACGAGCACGGGGTGCCCGACGAGGCGTTCCCGATGCACACCCACCCGGCCGACCAGAACCCGATCACCGCCGAGACGATCGCGCTGGCGTCGGACTGCGCGGCGTTCGCGATGGCCGCGACCGGCCGCTGGGTGCGGTGGCCGAAGCTGCCGCCCGCCGCGCGGCTGGCCCTGGTGTGGGTGGACAACCAGCCCCGGCTGCGCCGCGAGCTGGAGATCCGGCTCGGCCCGCACGGGGCCGACCTGATGCTGGCCGTCGGCAACGCCGTCCTGCACGGCCTGACCCAGGAGCCCGCCGCGCTGGCGGTCGACGCCGTGCACCGGGGCGTGCTGCTCACCGAGCTGACCGCCCGCCGGGCCGCCTGGTGCCGGTGGGAGGAGGAGCTGTGCGCGCCGGGCCTGCCCGCCGAGGCCCCGCAGCGCGCCGACCGCCCCCGGCCCCTGCCCGACGGACCGGTGGAGCGCTGCGGCGACCGCACCGCGCTGGCCGCGATGCTCGGCGCGGGCGGGCTGCTGGCCGCCAACCGCGACCCGGGCGCGGCCGCCGACCTGATGCTGACGATGGTGCCCAAGGCCGCGCGGCTGGGCCGGGCCGGGTTCGCCGCCATCCTCGACCGGGAGATGGCCCGGATCGGGGTGGTGCCGCTGGACGGCTCCGCCTACCGGCGCCTGGACCGGATCGACACGGTCGTGGTGGACTCGCGCGCCCTGTGCGGGGAGGCGCTGGAGATCCTGTCCGCCGACGACGCCGCCACCTGGCGGGTCGCGGCCCGGCTGCTGCGGCGCGACCCGGAGATGGAGGGCGTGCCCGACCGCGACGGCCGCAAGCTGGAACGCCTCGACGACCGTCCCCCCGAGCATCCCGAGGGCACGCGGCTGCGGGTGTGGAACGACGACGGCACCGCGCTCGGCGAGGTCGTCGTCGGACGGCGGCTGGAACCGCTCGCCGAGGCCGTCCTCTCCGCCGCCCGCGACGGCGACACCCAGGTGCTGCTGACCCGCAACGCCTCCACCGCCGACCTGCGCGCGCAGGTCGACGACGTGCTGGACGCCGAGGTGCCGCTCGTCGACCACGTCCGCGACCTGCAACGCGACGGCCGGGGCGTCGCCCTGGTGACCGTCGAGGACGAGGACGCCGCGCTCGCCGCCGACGTCGGGATCGGCGTCCTCGGCGGGCGGTCGGTCTCCTGGGGCGCCGACCTGGTCTGCACCGGCGGGCTCGCGCAGGTGTGGCGGCTGCTGTCCGCGATCCCCGTCGCCCACGAGGCCAGCGAACGCGCCGTGCGGCTGTCGGCGGGCGGCACCTCGCTGGGCGCGCTGCTGGTGCTGACCCAGCGCCGGTCGCAGTCGCCGTTGAAGCTGGCCCCGGTCCAGGGCGCGGCGCTGTCGGCGCTGGTCGGCGGGGTCGTGACGGCGCGGCGGCTGGCCTCACGGCCCCTGCCCGCGCCGATGCCGCGCGTCCCCTGGCACGCCCTGGACCCCGAGTCGGCGGTCGAGCAGGCGATGCGGCTGCGCCCCGGCGACGAGGAGGAGGAACGCCCCCGGCGCCACCGCGTCCGGTCGGCGCGCCCGGTGCGGGCCGCCACCGACCTCGCCCGCGCCGTCGGCCACGAACTCCAGGACCCCCTGACCCCGGTCCTGGTGCTGGGCGCGGCGGCCTCCGCCGTCGTCGGCTCCGGCGTGGACGCCGCGCTGGTCGGCGGCGTCATGGCGGGCAACGCCGTCATCAGCGGCGTGCAGCACGCCCGCGCCGAACGGGCGCTGCGCGGCCTGCTGCTCGGCCAGCGCCCGCCCGCCCGCCGCGTGGACGCCGCCCCCGACGACCTGCCGCCGATCCAGAACGGCAACGGCTGGGAGCGCTGCCAGACCCTGCCCGCCGAGAGGCTGCGCCCCGGCGACATCATCGCCGTCGGCCCCTCCGACGTGGTGCCCGCCGACGCCCGCCTGCTGGCCGCCGAGGGCCTGGAGGTCGACGAGGCGAGCCTGACCGGCGAGTCGCTGCCGGTCGGCAAGTCGCTGGAGGCGGTGCCGGGCGCCGACCTCGCCGACCGCAGCTGCATGATCTTCGAGGACACCACCGTGCTCACCGGCCGCGGGTACGCCGTGGTCGTGGCGACCGGCCCGGCCACCCAGGCGGGCCGCGCCGCCGTGCTGGCCGGGCGCGGCGCGGCCCCGACCGGCGTGCAGGCCCAGCTCAACGAGGTCACCCGGATCGCGTTGCCGCTGACCGGCGCCAGCGGCGCGCTGGTCAGCCTGCTCGGCCTGGTGCGGGGCGTGTCGATGCGGCAGGCGATCTCCTCCGGGGTCGCGGTCGCCGTCGCCGCCGTCCCCGAGGGGCTGCCGCTGGTCGCGACCGTCGCGCAGCTCGCCGCCGCCCGCCGCCTGTCCAAGCGCGGCGTGCTGGTCCGCTCGTCGCGGACGCTCGGCACGATGGGCCGCGTCGACACCCTGTGCTTCGACAAGACCGGCACCCTCACCGAGGGGCGGCTGAAGCTCAGCCGCGTCAGCGGCCCCGGCCGCGAGGTGGAGGTGGACAGCGCGCTCGGGCGGCGCGTCCTCACCGCCGCCTTCCGCGCCTGCCCGCAGGGCCCGATCGAGACGGTGAAGCACGCCACCGACCGCGCCGTGATCGAGGCCGCCGAACGCCACCTGGACGGCGACCCCGGATGGGAGCTGCTGCACGAGACGCCGTTCGAGCCGAGCCGGGGGTTCGCCGCGGCGACCGGCCGCGACGGCGACACCCCCTACGTCGCGGTGAAGGGCGCCCCCGAGGCGATCCTGCCGCGCTGCCACCGCGTCGCGGAGGGCAAGGGCACCAAGCCGCTCACCGACGAGCGCCGCGCCAAGGCCCGCGAGGCCGAACGGAGCCTCGCCGGGCGCGGCCTGCGCGTGCTGGCCGTCGCCGAGGCCCGCCCCGGCGACCTCGACGAGGTCGAGAAGCTGGGGGAGACCGTCGAGCTGGTGCTGCTGGGGTTCGTCGGCATCGCCGACCCGCTGCGCCCCGGCGCCGCCGAGGCGATCACGACCCTCGCCGACGCGGGCATCCGCGTCGCGATGATCACCGGGGACCATCCCGAGACCGCCCGCGCCATCGCCGCCGAGCTCGGCATCGCCACCTCGGACGACGACGTGATGACCGGCGCGGAGCTGGACCGGCTCAGCGAGCGCGAGCGCATCGAGCGCATCCCCCGCACCAGCGTGTTCGCCCGCGTCACGCCCGAGCACAAGGTCGGCATCGTCAAGGCGCTGCGGCGCTCGGGCCGCGTGGTCGCGATGACCGGCGACGGCGCCAACGACGCCGCCGCGATCCGGCTGGCCGACGTCGGGATCGGGCTGACCTCCGGGGACTCGCGCGCCGCGCCGTCGGCCGCCGACCTGATCCTGCCCGGCGGCGACCTGCCCGGCATCGTGGCGGCGCTGCTGGAGGGCCGCACCCTGTGGGAGAGCGTCCGCAACGCCGTGTCGATCCTGGTCGGCGGGAACGCGGGCGAGATCGCGTTCACCGTCTACGGCACCGCGCTGGGCGGCAAGGCCCCGCTGAGCACCCGGCAGCTGCTGCTGGTCAACACGCTGACCGACATGCTCCCCGCGCTGGCGGTGGCGCTGGCCCCGCCCGGCGGCGACGACGAGCGGCCGCCCGGCCGCGGCACCCTCGGCGACCCGCTGCGCGACGCGATCGCGCTGCGCGGCGTGGTCACCGCGCTCGGCGCGATCATGGCCTGGCAGGCGGGCCGGTTCACCGCCCTGCCGGTCGCGCGCGGGGCCCGCGCCGGGACGATGGGCCTGGCCGCGCTGGTGCTGACCCAGCTGCTCCAGACGTTGCAGACCGGCTGGCGCAGCCCGTGGGTGGTGGCCACGTGCGCGGCGTCGCTGGTGGTGCTGGCCGCCGTGATCGAGACGCCGGGCGTCAGCACGTTCTTCGGCTGCGTCCCGCTGGGACCGGTGGCCTGGGCCCAGGTCGTGGCCGCGTCCGGGACGGCCACCGCGCTGGGCGTGCTCGCCCCCCGCGTGCCGGTGCCGGAGTCGGTGTCGAAGGTGATCGACAAGGCGTGGGCCCGGGCCGCCGACCTCACAGGCAGAGGCGCTTAGCGACGATCTCGTTCATGATCTCGTTGGTGCCGCCGCCGATGCCGAGGATGCGCGCGTCCCGGTAGTGGCGTTCCACCTCCGACTCGCGCATGTAGCCCATGCCGCCGTGCAGCTGCACCGCCTCGTGCACGACGTGCTCCACGCACCGCACCGCGGTGTTCTTGGCGAACGCCGTCTCGGTCAGCACGTCCTCGCCCGCCACGTACCGCTCGGCGACGTGGCGGGTGTAGGCGCGGGCGACGTCCACCCGCCGGGCCATCTCGGCGATCTTGTGCCGGACCAGCTGCCGCGACGACAGGGGGCGGCCGAACGTCTCGCGCGTCCGCACCCACTCCAGCGTCAGGTCCAGGCAGCGCTGGGCGGTCGCGTACGCCTGCACGGCCAGCGACAGGCGTTCGGTGACGAAGTGCTGCACGATCTGGAGGAAACCGGAGTCCTCCGCGCCGACCAGGTTCGCCACCGGGACGCGCGCGTCGGTGAACGACAGCTCGGCGGTGTCGGAGCACAGCCAGCCCATCTTGTCGAGCGCGCGCGACACCGTGAAGCCGGGCGTGCCCCTCTCGACGACCAGCAGCGAGATGCCGCCGACGCCGGGCCCGCCGGTGCGCACCGCCGTGGTCACGAAGTCGGCCCGCACGCCGGAGGTGATGAACAGCTTGGAGCCGTTGACGACGTAGTGGTCGCCGTCGCGGACGGCGGTGGTGCGGATGCCCGCCACGTCCGACCCGGTGTCGGGCTCGGTGATCCCCAGCGCGCCGATCATCTCCCCGGCCAGCGTGGGCCGTGCGAACCGGTCGATCAGCGCGGCGTCGCCGGAGGCGATGATGTGCGGCAGCGCGATGCCGTGGGTGAACAGCGACGCCACCACCCCGCCGGAGCCGCCCGCGCCGATCAGCTCCTCCGCGACGATCAGCGCGTCCAGCGGGTCGCCGCCCGAACCGCCCGCCTCCTCGGGGAACCCCGCCCCCAGCAGCCCGGCCGCGGCGGCCCTGCGGTGCAGGTCGCGGGGGAGCTCCCCGGCCCGCTCCCAGTCCGGCAGGAACGGCACGACCTCCTTGGCCGTGAACTCGCGGACCAGCTCGCGCAGCGCCGTGCGCTCGGGGGTGTTCCAGGGACCCATCGCAAGACCTCCCCATATCAGAATCGGATTCGGAATCTAACAGTGGCGGCCGGGTCGGCGACAGGCGGTAACACTCTCCGTGGCGAACTGATTACCAGTGGGGACCGGTTGCGGTCCGGCACGGGGGTGGGCCATGCACGCGACGCCACGACGCGGACCGAAACGGCACTGGCTCTGGGCGCTGCTGTCGCTGGCGGTGATCGCGGCGCTGGCGTTCGGGGCGGTCCGGCTCCAGGCGGACGCGTGCGCGGCGGTCCCCCCGGCCGGGCGCGACCCCGGCCCGGCGGGGAGCGGCACGGCCGTCCACCACCGGGAGTGGTCGGAGGTGCTGTGCTCGCTGGGCCCCCTTCCCGAGGACGGGGCGTACGTCTCGCTGGCGTCGGCGACGTTCGGCCGGGCGGAGTGGTGCGGCTCGTACCTGGAGGTGCGCGGGCCGCGCGGCGCGGTCCGGGCGATGGTCGTGGACCGCTGCCGGGGCTGCGGCACCGACCGCGTCGGCCTCAGTGAACGCGCCTTTGCCCGGGTCGCCGGGGACGCCGGGAGGGGCGTGGTCGCCGTCCGCTGGCGCCCGCTGCGCGACCCGGCCCCGGCCGGGCGGCTGGCGTTCCGCGTCAAGCCCGGCTCGTCGGCGCAGTGGCTGGGGCTGCTGGTCACCGGGCACGGCAACCCGCTGACCCGCGTCGAGGTCGCGACGCCCGGCGGATGGCGGGGGCTGCGGCGCGGCGGGGACAACCACTGGGTGGGGACCGGCGTCGGGGGCGGCCCGTTCACCGTGCGGGTCGCCGACCGCCACGGACACCGCGCGGTGGTGCGCGGTGTCGGGCTGCGCCCCGGCACCGTCCAGCGCACCCGAACCCGCCTGTACGACCGTCCCCGACCGGCGCGCGCCCGCCCGTCACCGTCCCCGATCCCGACCGCGACACCCGTGACGCCCCCACCACCCCCGACCCTCACGCCACGCAAGCACACACCCCCGCCACTCACCCGAACCACACCAACAACACCCCCCACCAACCCCTGCCACTGAACACCACCCGCGCTGGTCATCCGGACCACGCCGACGATGCGTCCGACCCCTGCCGGTGAGCGCCACCCGCGCCGTCCGCGTATGCGCCCGGACCACACCAACGATGTCTCCCGCCGACCCTTGCCGGTGAACGCCACCCGCGCCGCGCGAGTACGTGCCCCTGCCGTGCGTCCGGGTCGCGTCGATGACGTTTTCCGGTTCCTGTGGGTGGGGCCGTCACCTCGTATAACGGATGTTCCGCTGCCTCTGTAGCATCGATGTCGTGACCGCCGCCAAGGACGCCGACACCCGTGAACGGATCATCCAGGCCGCCGCCCGCCTGCTCGCGGACGCCGGGGGAGAGCCGGTGTCCACGCGCGCCGTCTGCCAGGCCGCCGGGGTCGGGGCCCCGACGCTGTACCACCACTTCGGCGACAAGCGGGGCCTGTTCGACGCGGTCGCGGCCTACGGGTTCGAGCGCTACCTGAGCGGCAAGCGCGCGCAGGAGCCCACCGGCGACCCCGTGGAGGACCTGCGGCGCGGCTGGGACCTGCACGTGGAGTTCGGCCGCACCAACCCGGAGTTCTACGCCCTGATGTACGGCAGTGGCCACACGCCGCCCGCCGCGCGGGAGGCGTACGCCCTCCTGCTCGGCCTGATCGAGGCGGTGGCGCGCGCCGGACGGCTGCGGGTGCCGGTCGGGACCGCCGCCCGCATGGTGGGGGCCGCGAGCGTCGGCGTCACCCTGGACCTGATCAAGGACCCGGAGGCGGACGCGGAGGTCTCGGCCCGTACCCGTGAGGCGGTGCTGACCGCCATCGCGCTGCCCTCCGACGAGGGCGGCGACGGCACCGACGGGGCGCCCGGCGGCCCGGCGACGGCCGCCCGCGCGGTCGCGCTGCGCGCCGCCCTGGCCGCCGACCCCTCCCCGGTGCTGACCGGCGCCGAGTCCGCGCTGCTGGGGGAGTGGCTGGAAAGGCTCGCCACCGCGCGTTAGTGTCCCGACCAAGCATCTGCTTGGCTAACGGGAGGCGTCGTGCACCGTGGGATCCATCTGCTCGAAGAGGTCGAGTTCCATCCGATGAACTCGCGGCGCCCGCTGGAGTACCTGCGGCGGCTCACCGCCTACAAGCGCGAGGACGACGCGCGGGCCGCCGGGGACGCCGAGCTCACCTCCGGCCTGTCGGTCCGCTCCCGCGAGATCGACCTGGTGGGCGCGTTCTACGCCGTGGGCATCACCGGGCACCCGCAGTTCAAGGTCGTCACGCTGTGGGACTGCCACGGCGGCTGGGACGGCGGCTGGCGGCAGATGCTCCAGATCTACGAGGACGTGCGGGCCAACCTGTTCCTGTCCGACCTCGACGACCTGCGCTTCGGCGCGTTCTCCCGCCCGCTCGGCTCGGCCCCCGGCGCGCCGCCGCTCGCCGGTCTGGTGGCCGAGGGCTACGCCGCGCCGCTGTACCTGTTCGAGAGCGCGCGGGTCCGCCCCGGCGCGGCCCTGGACTACCTGGCCGCCGTACGGGAGGAGCGCGCCCCGGTGCTGGCCGAGTACGGCCACCGTCTCGTCGGCGCCTACGAGGTGCAGTTCTGCGACACCGAGGCCGTCACGCTCTGGGGCACCGACATCGACTCCCACCTGCGGGTGCAGCGCGCCCGCGACGCCGCCCTCGGCATGGACGACGGGGTGCCCGCCGACCACCGGCTGCTGACCTGGCGCAAGCGCGCCCGCGTGTTCCTGGAGGGCCCCTGGCGCGAGACGCTGCTCAGCCCCTATCCGGGCAGCAAGCTCGCCCCGCGCTAGCCGGTCAGCACGGGCCGGTCGGCACGGGCCGTTCAGCGCGGGACGGAGCCGTCCGGCGACTCCGACGCCCAGGCGACGATCTCCGCGCGGGACGACAGGCCGAGCTTGGTCAGGATGTGGGCGACGTGCGCGTCCACGGTGCGCTTGCCGAGGCCGAGGCGGTCGGCGATGGCGCGGTTGGACAGGCCCTCCCCGGCCAGCGCGGCGACCTGGCGTTCGCGCAGGTTGAGCGGTTCGCGGGCGTGCCGGGGGATCGGGGCGGGCGGCGCGCCGCGCGCCAGCGCGATCGCCTCGGCGATCGACATCTCGGTGCCGCGCCGCTTGGCCGCCAGGAACCGGTCCTCGGGCATGCGCTTGCGCAGCGCCTTCTCCGACATCGCGCGCCGCTCCATGTAGTGCGGCCCGTACTGGAGGGACGCGCCGAGCGCGCGCCACATGCGCTCGGTCGCGCCCAGCAGCATCGCGGCCTGCTCGTGGTCGCCGCGCACCACCGGGTCGGGGGTCAGCAGGTCCAGGGCCAGGGTGATGCCGAGCTGGTCGCCGAGCCGCTCCTTGATCTTCAGGCAGGCGCGCAGGTCGGCGACCGCCTCCCGGTGGCGGTTCAGCCACCACAGCGCCGCGCCGCGCGCGTACAGGGCGAACGAGTGGTTCCACTGCTCGCCGGTCGCCTGGCCGCGCCGCACCGTCTCCTCGGCGAGGGCGAGGGCCTCGTCGTCCTTGCTCTGCAGGAGCAGGACCGTGGACAGGTGCGGGCCGGTCAGCAGCGCGAGGGGATCGCGGTAGCCGTGCGCGTCGAACGCCGCCCGCGCCTCCTCCAGCCGCTTCTGCGCGCCCGGCAGGTCGCCCTCGAACAGCGCGATCAGGCCCAGCACGTGGACGGCGTGCGCCCGCAGGTCCGGGTCGGCGGAGTCCAGCGCGGCGGCGACCAGCGTCCGGGCCTGCTCCGCCTCGCCCTGCTGCACGGCGATCATCGCGGCGAAGCAGTCCAGCCGGGCCGCCTCGGGCCACGCCGCCTCCGGCCCGGCGCCGGGCCCGCCCTCGGCGGCGACGACGGCGGCCTCGCGGGCCCGTTCGTGCCAGCGGCGGGCCTCCCCGAACAGGCCCAGGCACATCCAGTAGTGCTGGAGCGTCATCGTCAGGTGCAGCCCGGCGGCCTGCTCGCCGGGCTCCGACAGCGAGTACTCCAGCGCGACCCGCAGGTTGGCGTTCTCGGCGCGCAGCCGGGTCAGCCAGCCCACCTGGTCGCCGTACAGGGCGGCGGCGCGGGACTGCTCGGCCAGGTCCAGGTAGTGGTCGCGGTGGCGGCGGCGCAGGTCGACGGCGTCGGGCTGCTCCGCCAGGCGTTCGGCGCCGTACTCGCGGATGGTGTCGAGCATCCGGTACCGGTCGTCGGCGGGCCCGCCGTTGCCGGCGGCGCCGCGCTCGCACAGGACGATCGACTTCTCCACCAGGCGGCCCAGGACGTCCAGCAGCTCCATGGCGTCCAGGCCCGGCCCGGCGCACACGGCCTCGGCGGCCGCCAGGTCGAAGTCGCCGGGGAACACCGACAGCCGCGCCCACAGCAGCCGCTCCTCGGGCGTGCACAGCTCGTGGCTCCACTCGATCGCCGCGCGCAGCGTGCGGTGCCGGTCCTGCGCGGCGCGGGCGGTGCCGAGCAGCCGGAACCGGTCGTCGACGCGGGCCAGCAGCCGCTCCACCGACATGCTGCGCAGCCGCACCGCCGCCAGCTCGATCGCCAGCGGGATGCCGTCCAGGCGGTGGCACAGCCGCGTCACGGCCGGGCGGTTCTCGGGGGTGAGGACGAAACCCGCCATCGCCTCGGCGCGGTCGGCGAACAGCGTGACCGCGTCGCCCTCGTCGGCGTCGCCGTCCGGCACGGGCCCGCCGTCCGGGCAGGGCACCGGCAGCGGCGGGATGACGAGGTTGTGCTCGCCCATCACGTCCAGCGGCTCGCGGCTGGTGGCCAGGATCCGCAGCCGGGGCGCGGTGCGCAGCAGCACCTCGGCGAGGCGGGCGCAGTCCTCGATCAGGTGCTCGCAGGTGTCCAGGACGAGCAGCAGTTCCTTGTCCGACAGGTGGTCGGCGAGCCGTTCCACCTGCGAACCGGCGGACTGGCCGGGCAGGTGCAGCGCGTCGGCGACGGTGCGCGGCAGCAGCTGGGGCTCGCGCAGCGCCGACAGCTCCACCAGCCACGCCCCGTCGGCGAACGACCGGTGCAGGTCGGCGGCGAGCCGCACCGCCAGCCGCGTCTTGCCGACCCCGCCGACCCCGGTCAGCGTCAGCAGCCGCGACCGGGCCAGCACGCGCCGCGCCTCGGCGAGCTCCGCGCGACGGCCGACGAACCGGGTCACCTCGGCGGGCAGATTCCCGCCGCGCGTGCGCTCGGCCAGCGCCGTCACGGGTCACCTCGCTCGGTACGGGGGTACCTCCCTCTCGGCTCCCATCGTATGACGCGGGTCACACCCCGGTGGGGTGAGTCGCGGGGACGACCTCGTCACCCGGTGGGTTCCAGCCTGACCACAATCGACTTGGAGGTGGGCGTGTTGGAGATCTCGGCGGTGCTGTCCAGGGGGACCAGCACGTTGGTCTCGGGGAAGTAGGCCGCCGCGCAGCCCCGCGCGGTGGGATAAGAGATGATCCGGAAGCCGGGGGCGCGGCGCTCCACGCCGTCGGACCACTCCGACACCAGGTCCACCGTGCCGCCGTCGGCCAGGCCGAGCGCCGCCAGGTCGTCGGGGTGGACGAACACCACCCGGCGGCCCGCCTTCACGCCCCGGTACCGGTCGTCCATGCCGTAGACGGTGGTGTTGTACTGGTCGTGGCTGCGGACCGTCTGCAGGATCAGGCGGCCCTCGGGGACGCGCAGCACCTCCAGCTCGTTGACCGTCAGGTTCGCCCTGCCGGTGGCGGTGGGGAAACGGCGCTCGTCGCGGGGCGCGTGCGGCAGGACGAACCCCTCGGGGCGGCGGACGCGGGCGTTGTAGTCCGCGAAGCCGGGGACGACGCGGGACACGTGGTCGCGGATCACGTCGTAGTCGCGTTCGAACGCGTCCCAGTCCACCGGCGAGTCCTTGAGCGTCGCCCGCGCCAGCCCGCACACGATCGCGACCTCCGACCGCAGGTGCGGCGAGGCCGGTTCCAGGCGGCCCCGCGAGGCGTGGACCATGCCCATCGAGTCCTCCACCGACACGAACTGCTCGCCGGACGCCTGGAGGTCGCGTTCGGTGCGGCCCAGCGTCGGCAGGATCAGCCCGATCTCGCCGGTGACCGCGTGCGAGCGGTTCAGCTTGGTCGACACGTGGGCGGTGAGGCGGCAGCGGCGCATCGCGGCCTCGGTGACCGCCGAGTCGGGGGTGGCGCGCACGAAGTTGCCGCCCATCCCCAGGAACACCCTCGCCCTTCCGTCGCGCATCGCGCGGATCGCGTCCACGGTGTCCAGGCCGTGCTCGCGCGGCGGCTCGAACCCGAACTCCCCGGCCAGCGCGTCCAGGAACGCCGCGCTCGGCCGCTCGAAGATCCCCATGGTGCGGTCGCCCTGCACGTTGGAGTGGCCGCGCACCGGGCACACGCCCGCGCCGGGACGGCCGATGTTGCCGCGCAGCAGCAGGAAGTTGACGATCTCGCGGATGGTGGGGACGGCGTTGCGGTGCTGGGTCAGGCCCATCGCCCAGCACACCACGATCCGCTTCGCCGCCAGCACGTCGCCGAGCGTCGCGGCGATCTCGCCCCGGGTCAGGCCGGTCGCCTCCAGCACCAGGTCCCAGTCCACCGCCCGCGCGTGCGCGGCGAACTCCTCGAACCCGTGGGTGTGCTCGGCGAGGAACCCCCGGTCGATCGCGTCCGGGTCGTCGGACTCCAGCAGCATCCTGTTCAGGGCCTGGAACAGCGCGAGGTCGCCGTTCACCCGGATCTGGAGGAACCGGTCGGCGAGCTGGGTGCCGCGCCCGACCACCCCGGAGGGCACCTGCGGGTTCCTGAACCGCAGCAGGCCCGCCTCCGGCAGCGGGTTGACCGCCACCACCCGCGCGCCCGCCTTCTTGGCCTTCTCCAGCGCCGACAGCATCCGGGGGTGGTTGGTGCCGGGGTTCTGCCCCACCACGAAGATCAGGTCGGCCCGGTACAGGTCCTCCAGCAGCACCGATCCCTTGCCGATCCCGATCGTCTCGGTCAGCGCCGACCCCGAGGACTCGTGGCACATGTTCGAGCAGTCCGGCAGGTTGTTGGTGCCGAACGCGCGCACGAACAGCTGGTAGGCGAACGCCGCCTCGTTGCTGGTGCGGCCCGAGGTGTAGAACACCGCCTCGTCGGGGGAGGCCAGGGCGTTCAGCTCGGTCCCCAGCAGCCCGAACGCCTCGTCCCACGCGATCGGCTCGTAGTGCTCCGAGCCGGGCCGCCGCACCATCGGCTCGGTCAGCCGGCCCTGCTGCCCCAGCCAGTGGTCGGTGCGCTCGGCCAGCTCGGCGACGGTGTGCCGGGCGAAGAACTCCCGCGTGATCCGCCGGGTGGTGGCCTCCTCGGCCACGGCCTTGGCGCCGTTCTCGCAGAACTCGGCCGCGTGCCGGTGGTCGGGCTCGGGCCAGGCGCAGCCGGGGCAGTCGAACCCGTCCTTCTGGTTGACGCGCAGCAGCGTCAGCGCGGTGCGGCGCACGCCCATCTGCGCGTAGGAGTCCCGGAGCGCGACCGCGACGCCGGGCACCCCGGCCGCCCACTGCTTGGGCTTGGTGACCTCCAGCCCGGAGTCGTCGAAGTCCTCGCGCGGCGCCTCACGGCCCATCGTCGCCTCCACCCCTGATCACGACGTTCCCGCCCGTCGTGCCCGCTGCTCGTACCTGCTCCTCCTACTGTCGCACCATCCGGCGGGAACGGCGTGGTCAGCCCCGCGCGGAGTCCTCCGGGGGGCCCTCCGGGGCCGGGCGCTCCCGGTCCGACAGGCCGAACGCGACGGCGTCGCCCAGCGGCATCGCCCGGCCCCGCGCCAGCGCCTCCCGCGCGGCCTCCCCGTCCAGCGCCCCGACGGCCGAGCGGACGCTCCCGGCGCGCAGGTCCGCGTAGTGCGGGCCGCGCGGCACCGGCGTGCGCAGCGCCTCCCACAGCCCGTCGGTGACCCCGGCCAGCACGGCGGCGCGCTCGGCCGCCCCGCGCGTCGCCGCGCACACCATCAGCACGTCCAGGGCCATGGCGACGCCCACCAGGTCGTCGAACTCCACCTTCTCCCGCAGGCACCCGCGCACGTCGGCCTCGGCCCCGTCCGGGTCGCCGCCCAGCCAGCGCGCCGCGCCGCGCATCCACAGCGCGAACGACCGCGCCCACCGCTCCCCGGTCGCGTCGCACACGGTCAGGGCCCCCTCGCAGCGGCGCACGGCGCCCGCCGGGTCGCCGCTCAGCGCCCGGGCCGCCGCCAGGTCCACGAAGACCGTCAACGCGTCCGGGGACGGGTGGCCGTCGCGCGCGTACAGCGTGTCGGCCTCGCCGAACAGCGCCTCGGCCTCCGCCACGCGGCCCCGGTGGAACAGGGACCGGCCCTGCTCGTGCAGCACGTGCGCGCGCAGCCGCGCGTCGCCGAGCGCCCCGGCGATCTCCAGCGCCTCGGCCAGCCACGGGTCCCCGGCGTCCATGTCGCCCTGCAACACCGCGAACATGCCCGCCCCGTAGAGCGTCCAGCCGCGTTCGGCGCGCTCTTCGGGGCCGGTGTCCTCGGGAACGGCCGCCAGCGCCCGCCGGTGCCAGTCGCGGCCCTCGCCGTAGCGGCCGGTCGCGTACCAGTGGCCGCGCAGCAGCACCGCCAGCCGCCGTCCCGCCCGCTCCCGGCCGGGCGTGGTCAGCGCCCGCTCCAGCGCCACCCGCAGGTCGGCGTCCACCGCGCGCAGCCGCCGGTGCCAGTCCAGCTGGGCGGGCGACATCGCCGCGCCCACGGCCCGCCGCGCCAGCGCGGTGAAGTGCTCCAGATGGCGGTCGCGCAGCAGGTCGAACTCGCCGTGCTCGGCGAGCAGCTCCGCGCCGTACTCGCGCAGCGTGTCCAGCATCCGGTGGCGGCCGCCGTCGCGCCGCACCAGCGACCGCCCCACCAGCCGCGCCAGCACCTCGGGCAGCTCGGCGGCGGGCAGCGGCCCGGCGTCCCCGTCGGAGCACACGGCGGTGGCCTCGTCGGGGCCGAAGTCGCCGGGGAACACCGACAGCCGCGCCCACAGCAGCCGCTCCCGCTCGTCGCACAGGTCGCGGCTCCACTCCACCGCCGCCCTCTGGTGGTGGCCGCGCAGCCGCAGCGACGCGTCGAGGCGGTCGGCCAGCCGCTCCACCGGCGTCGTCGCCAGCCGCACCGCCGCCAGCTCGATCGCCAGCGGCAGGCCCTCGGTGCGGTGGCACAGCCGCGTCACCGCGGCCCGGTTGCCGGGGGTGAGGACGAAGCCCGGCGCGGACGCGGCGGCCCGCTCGGTGAACAGCGCCACCGCGTCGTACTCCTCGCCCGTCAACGGGTCGCCCGGCGCCGGGACCGGCATCGGCTCGACCGTGATGTGGTGCTCGCCGACCACGTCCAGCAGCTCCCGGCTGGTCGCCAGGATCCGCACCCCCGGCGCGGCCCGCACCAGCGTCTCGGCCAGCCGCGCGCAGGCGTCGATGAGGTGCTCGCAGGCGTCCAGCACCAGCAGCATCCGCTTGTCGGCCAGGTGCGCCGCCAGCCGCTCCAGCGGGTCTCCGGTGGCGGTGTCGGGCAACCGCAGCGCCGTCGCCACGGTGCGGGTCAGCAGGTCCGGCTCGCGCAGTGCCGAGAGCTCCACGAACAGGATCCCGTCGGGGAAACCGTCGCCGGCCGTCGCCGCCGTGCGCAGCGCCAGCCGCGTCTTGCCGACCCCGCCCGGACCGCACAGCGTGACCAGCCTGGACCGGTCCATCGCACGGCGGACCGCCGCCAGCTCGCGCCGCCGACCGATGAAGGGGGTCGGCTCGGCCGGCAGCCCGTCAGAGTTCGTCATGGTCGCCTCGGATCACTGGGGGACGGCCAACGATGCTACGTCTCCGGCAGGCGTGATCACCGAGGGTGACGGTTCTTCTTGCCGTCTTGTGATGTTCCGCCCCGCGGCGATCCGCGCCGCCCGGCCCGCCGCGGCGTCAGCCGTCCAGGGCGAACGCGACCGCCTGCTCGGTCGGCATGGCGCGGCCCCGGGCGAGCAGGGCGCCGAAGCGTTCCCCGCCCAGGCCGCGGCGGGCGGCGTCGACCCCGGCGGCCCGCAGCGCGACGTAGTGGACGCCGCGCCGGTCGGGGGCGCAGTGGCGTTCCCACAGTGACTCGGCGGCCCCGGCGAGCACGGCGGCGCGCTCGTGGTCGCCGGTGGTGGCGGCGCACACCATCAGCAGGTCCAGGCTCCGCGCGATGGCCCGCAGGTTGTCGAACGCCGCCAGCACCGGCAGGCAGTCGCGGACGTCGGAGACCGCCCGGTCGCACGCGCCGCCGAGCCAGTGCGTCGCGGCGCGCGTCAGGACGGTGACGGCGCGGCCCCACCGCTCACCGGCCGCGGCGCAGGCCGCGATGCCCTCCTCGCACAGGTCGTGCGCCCGCCCGTGGTCGCCGCGCACGGCGTGCACCGAGGCCAGGTCGGCGTGGATCGTCGCGGACATCGTGCTGCGCGCCCCGGCCTCCCGGTAGCCCCGCCGGGCCCGCCGGTACAGGTCCAGCGCCCCGTCGAGGTCGCCGACGTGGAAGCGGCAGCGGCCCAGCTCGTGCAGGGCGTGGGCGCGCAGGTCCGGGTCGCCGGCGGCGTCGGCGACGGCCAGCGCCTCGGCCAGCAGCGCCCCGGCCTCCGCGGGGTCGGCCCGCAGGATCGCGTACAGCCCGGCCCCGTACAGCGCCCGGCCGTGCTCGAAGGTCCGGCCGGGAACGGCCGCCAGCGCCCGCCGGTACCAGTCCAGGCCCTCGCCGAGGCGGCCGGTGAGGAACCAGTGGTCGCACAGCAGCACCGCCAGCCGCAGGCCCGCCCGCTCCTGGCCGGGGGTGGCCAGCGACCACTCCAGCGCGGCGCGCAGGTTGTCGTCCTCCTCCTGGAGCCGGTCGACCCAGGCGAGCTGCCGGTCGCCGCGCCGCCCGGCGACGGCGCGCTCGGCGAGGGCGGCGTAGTGGTCGCGGTGCCGCTCGTGCAGGACGGGCGCCTCGCCGCTGCGCTCCAGCAGCTCGGTGCCGAACTCGCGCAGGGTGTCGAGCATCCGGTACCGAGGGCCGGACGGGTCGAACCGCACGATGGACTTGTCCACCAGCATGGTCAGCACGTCGAGCAGCTCGCCGACCGGCAGGTGCTCGTCGGTGCAGACGCGCTCGACGGCCTCCAGGTCGAACCCGCCGGGGAACACCGACAGCCGCGCCCACAGCATCCGCTCGGGCGGGACGCACAGGTCGTGGCTCCAGGTGATCGCGGTGCGCAGGGTGCGGTGGCGGTGCTCGCCGGTGCGGGCGGGGCCCAGCAGCCGGAACCGGTCGTCCAGGCGTTCGACCATCTGCTCGATCGGCATCGCGCGCAGCCCGACGGCCGCCAGCTCCAGGGCGAGCGGGATGCCCTCCAGGCGGCGGCACAGCTGGGCGACGGCGGCGCGGTTGTGCCGGGCCAGCGCGAAGCCGGGACGGCAGGCGGCGGCGCGCTCGGCGAACAGCTCCACCGAGTCGCAGCCGTCGGGCTCGGGGTCGCCGGTGCGGGGCACCTCCAGCGGGGCGACCAGGACGGTGTACTCGCCGACGGTGTTCAGCGACTCCCGGCTGGTGGCCAGGATCCGCAGCGCGGGGGCGACGGTCAGCAGCGTCTCGGCGAGCATCGCGCAGGCGTGCACCAGGTGCTCGCAGGTGTCCAGGACCAGCAGCGTCGGGGCGGCGTCGGCGAGGTGGTCGGCCAGCAGGTCGACCGGGTCCCCGGCGGCCGGGCCGGGCAGCCGCAGCGTCTGGGCGACGGTGTGGGCGATCAGCTCGGGGGCGCGCAGCGCCGACAGCTCCACCAGCCACACGCCGCCGGGGAACGCCTGGCGCACCCCGGACGCCGCCCGCAGCGCCAGCCGGGTCTTGCCGACCCCGCCCGGCCCCAGCAGGGTGACCAGCCGCGCGCGGTCCAGCGTGCGACGCACCTCGGCCAGTTCGTCCCGGCGGCCGATGAAGCTGCTCGTCTCGGCGGGCAGGTTGCCCGGCCATGCTTGCGGACTCGCCACCGCTGCCTCGCGGGTCGCGTAGGGGTCGAGGGGACGCCCACATGGTACGTCGCGCCCACGCGCCGCGATCGGCCGGCCGCGAAAAGTGGCGAACCCTTCGACGAACGCCCGGGGACCGATGAACGTCCGGGGTCGGGTGAACGTCCGGGGCCGGAAACACCCGGCGTCTCGGGAACGTCCGGCGTCCGGGGGATCCCAGTGCGTCCGGAGGCGCTCGGAGCCTGAGGAACGCTTTGGGGCCGGGAACGCCCTTGGGCCGGGAACGCCCGGGGTCCGGGGGACGCCCGGGGTTCGAGGGCGCTCTTGGGACCGGGGGCGCCCTTGGGACTGGGGGCGCCCGGGATCCGGGGACGCCCGGGGTCCGGGGACGCTTTGGGCCCGGGGACGCCTTGGGGCCGGGGGCGCTCGGTCTCTCGGGGGCGTTCGGTTTTCCCGGAGCGTTCAGCGGCCGGCCAATGCGGCGACGGCGGGGGTGAAGGCGGGTAGGTCGGCCTCGTGGTGCAGCACGAAGTAGGACAGGCCGAGGTCGGCGCGCCAGCGGAGCAGGTGTTCGGTGATCGCGGTGGGGTCGCCGGGCAGCACCTGCGGGGTGTCGTGCTGGGCGGCCGGGTCGGCGGCGCTCCAGGCGGCGGGGGCGCGGCCCGCGCCGACCGCCAGGACCGAGGTGCCGAGCTCCAGGTCGCCGAAGCGGTCGCCGGCCGCCTCCCGCAGGATCTCGACCTTGCGGCGGAACGCGTCCGGGCCGCCGTCGGCCGGGTCGGGGCCGGAGCCGTCGGGGAGCGTGCGCGTGGTGAGGTTGACGACGTCGGCCTCGCGGGCGGCCAGGCGCAGCATCCGGGGACCGCCGCCGCCCAGCAGCAGGCGCGGCCCCGGGCGCTGGACGGGCGTGGGCTCCTGCTGGAGGCCGTCGAGGCGGTAGTGCGCCCCCTGGTAGCTGAACGGCCCGCCGCGCCACAGCCCCTTCAGCACGTCGATCGCCTCGGCGAGGCGGTCCACGCGCGTTCCGGGCGGGTCCAGGGGCAGGCCCGCGCGGTGGTAGTCGTGCGCCATCCAGCCGGTGCCGATGCCGAACTCCAGCCGCCCGTCCGACAGCAGGTCCAGGGTGGCGGCCTCCTTGGCGAGGACGGCCGGGTGGCGGAAGTCGTTGGCGAACACCAGCGTGCCGACCCGCAGCCGGGTCGTGGCGCAGGCCGCCGCCGTCAGCGCGGCGACCGGGGCGAGCCGGGGGCCGACCAGATGGTCGGGGACCAGCAGCGCGTCGAACCCGGCGTCCTCCAGGCGGCGCGCCCCGTCGGCCCACGCGCGCCCGGACCCCGCCGACCGCAGCACCGCCGCGAAACGGAACGGTCGCATGCCCGCACGATATACCAAGCGCTTGCTACATCTCCGGGTTCGGCGTTACCGTCACGCCCATGGGCGTTCCGGTGACGCAGGCCCCCGTCCGCGAGGTGACCGAGCGGGAGACCGCGCGCTTCCGCGCCGCCGGCTGGGTGCGGCTGCCCGGCCTGGTCGGCCCGGAGTTCGTCACCGACCTGCGGGAACGGGCCCTGGAACGCCTCGACGAGCGGCCCGGCGGGTTCCGCAACGCCCTCGTGGACCGGGCGTTCGGGCAGGACCGCGACATCGCGCGGCACGACCCGGCGTTCGCGGCGCTGGCGCTGTCGCCGGTGCTGGCCCGCAACGCGACCCGGCTGCTGACCGGGGTGGACGCCGTCCGCCTCCAGGTCACCAACCTGCTGGTCAAGGAACCCGTCGCCGACGGAGGCGGCGGGCACGGCGCGACCGCCTTCCACCAGGACTTCCCCTGGATGCCGATGGACCGGGCGTCGATGCTGACGGTGTGGCTGGCGCTGGACGACGTCCCCGCCGACATGGGCGCGCTGCGCTTCTACGAGGGCTCGCACCGGTACGGGCCGCTGGGCCGCAGCTTCGTGCGCGAGGACGACGACGCGCTCAGCCGCCATCCGTGGCTGGAGACCCTGGAGCCGTCGGAGCCGTTCGACCTGGCGGCGGGCGACGCGACCGTCCACCACAGCCTGGTGGTCCACGGCGCCCCGGCGAACCGGCGCGACCGGCCGCGGCTGTCGTTCACCGCGACCTACTTCGACGCGGCGACGCTCTACACCGGCGCGCCCTACGGCCAGACCGACGGCCTGGGGCTGACGGTGAACGAGCCGTTCGACCACCCGAGGTTCCCGGTGGTGCCCACCTCATGATCGAGACGGTGCGGGGCCCGGTCGCCGACGCGGGCGCCACGTTGATGCACGAGCACGTCTTCGGCCTCAGCCCGGAGATCCTGTGGAACTGGCCCGACATCCCCGAGGGCTGGGACCCGGAGGAGCGCGCCCGGGAGGCGGCGGGCAGGCTGGACGCCCTGAAGGCCGCCGGGATCGACACCATCGTGGACCTGACGGTGGTCGGCCTCGGCCGCCACGTCCCGTCCGTCCAGCGCGTCGCCGCGCTCACCGAGATCAACATCGTCGCCGCCACCGGCCTGTACACCTACGACGAGCTGCCGCCCTACTTCGGCAACCGCGGCCCCGGCACGCTGTTCGGCGGCCCGGACCGGCTGGCGGAGTTCTTCGTCCGCGACATCACCGAGGGCATCGGCCGCACCGGCGTCAAGGCCGGGATGCTCAAGTGCGCGACCGGCCGCAAGGGGATCACGCCCGGCGTCGAGCGCGTCATCCGCGCCGTGGCCGCCGCCCACCGCGAGACCGGCGTGCCGATCACCACGCACAGCGAGTCCGCCACCCGCAACGGCCTGGACCAGCAGCGGCTGCTGGCCGAGGAGGGCGTGGACCCGTCCCGCGTCGTGATCGGCCACGCGGGCGACTCCACCGACCTGGCCTACCTGGAGGAGCTGATCGCGGGCGGGTCCTACCTGGGCATGGACCGGTTCGGGATCGAGTTCACCTCGTTCGCGGACCGCGTGGCGACCGTGGCTGCGCTGTGCGAACGCGGCCACGCCGACCGCATGGTCCTGTCCCACGACTCCTACTGCTTCAACGACCGCTTCGACCCCGAGGTCGTCAGGCGGCGCCACCCGAACTACCACCTGCTGCACATCCCCCACGACGTGCTGCCCGCGCTGCGCGCCGCCGGGGTCACCGAGGAGCAGATCCGGCAGATGCTCGTCGACAACCCCCGCCGCATCCTGGGAGGCCGCCGATGACGGGCCCCGACACCGCCACCGACTTCGACGTCACCGCCGACTGGCACGTGGCGGACCCCTACCCCTTCCTGCGCCGCCTGCGCCACGAGCGCCCCGTCTTCTGGAGCGACCACCTGCGGATGTGGGTGCTGACCCGGTACGAGGACGTGCGCTCGGCCTACCGGGACCACGCGACGTTCTCCAGCGTCGGCTCCCTGACGATCTCCCGCACGCTCACCGCCGAGGTGCGGGGGATGCTGGGGGAGCACCGGTCGTTCCTGGACGACTTCGCCGCCAACGTGGACCCGCCCAAGCACACCCGCATCCGCCGCGCGATCTCCCGGGCGTTCACCCCCCGCGCGGTGGAGCGGCTCGGCGACCGGTTCCGCGCCGAGGTGGACGCGGCGCTGGGCCGCGTGGCCCCGCGCGGCCGCGCCGACTTCGTCGCCGACATCGCCCACGGGCCGTCGGCGCGGCTGTCGGCGGCGTTCATCGGCGTCCCGCCCGAGGACGAGCAGCGGGTCAAGCGGTACGTGCTGGCCTGGTTCCAGCTGTTCCTGTCGCCGCAGCCGCCCGCGCGGCAGCGCGACCTCGCCCGGGACTTCCTGAAGTACCTCGACTACGTGGACCGCCTGGTCACCGCGCGCCGCGCCGAGCCGCGCGACGACTTCGCCTCGCTCACCGCGGGCCTGATCGACACCGGCCCGGACGGGCTGACCCACCGCGAGGTCGTCGAGACGATCAGCGCCCTGCTGCTGGGAGGCAACGACACCGTGCCCAACGCCCTGTCCAACGCCGTCCACCGCCTCACCCGCGAGCCCGCCGCCTGGCGCGAGGTCGTCGCCGACCCGGCGGCGATCCCCGGCATGATCGAGGAGTCGCTGCGGATCGACGGCGCGAGCCTGGGCAGCTTCCGCACCGCCACGCGCCCGGTCACGCTGCACGGCGTCACGGTCCCGACCGGGGCCCAGATCCTGCTGCACACCGACTCGGCCGCCCACGACGAGACGGTCTTCCCCGACCCCGAACGCTTCGACGTCCGCCGCCCCAACGCCCGCGACCACCTGGTGTTCGGCCACGGCGTCCACCACTGCGTGGGCGCGGCGCTCAGCCGCCTGAAGATGCGCGTCGCGTTCGAGCGCCTGGCCGGGCGCCTGCCCGGCCTCCGCGCCGCCGCGGGCGCCCCGCCGCCGGTGTACCGCCGGAGCCTGGTGGGCCGCGGCCTGGCGACCCTGCCCGTCGAGTGGGACGCCTGATGAGGGAACCGGACGAAGGAGGATTCCCGCATCGGGCACGCGGGGGTCCGGGGGTCGCTCCACGGAGGTGGCACTGATGCGGTTCGCGGGGCGCACGGCCCTGGTCACCGGTGGCGGCTCGGGCATCGGCCGGGCGACCGCCCGGCGGCTGGCGGCCGAGGGAGCGACGGTGACGGTGGCCGACATCGACGGCGTCACCGCCGCCGAGACCGTCCGGCTGATCGTCGCCGACGGCGGCACGGCGCGCGCGGTCACCGGGGACGTCTCGGTCGAGGACGACGTGCGCGCGATGGTGGAGGCCGCCGCCGGGCCCGCGCGGCGGCTGGACGTGCTGCACAACAACGCCGCCGTGCTGTCGCGTGAGGTGTACGGCCGCGACCTGGACCTGACCGACATGGACGTGGCGGTGTGGGACCGCACGATGGCGGTGAACCTGCGCGGCGCGATGCTGGGCGTCAAGCACGCGGTGCCGCGCATGGGCGCGGGCTCGGCGATCGTCAACACCGCGTCGGTGTCGGCGCTGCTCGGCGACGCCGACCACGCCGCCTACGGCTCGGCGAAGGCCGCGCTGGTCTCCTTCACCCGCTATGTCGCCACCATGTACGGCGACCGGGGCATCCGCTGCAACGCCGTCGCGCCGGGCCTGGTGCTGACCGACCTGGCCCGCCGCGTGATGAGCCCCGGACGGCTGGCGGAGAAGGCCGCCGAACGCGTGCTGCCCGACGCCTGCGAGCCCGAGGACGTCGCCGCGCTGGTCGCGTTCCTGGCCTCGGCGGAGGCGCGGTGCGTCACCGGCCAGACCGTCGTCATCGACTCCGGTGTCACCGCCCACCGGCCCGAGCACGCCCTGCGCCGGATCGCGCGGGACTGACGGCTACTGGGGCGGGCCCTCGGCGAGCCGGACGTCGGCGGCGCGGCGCGTCCCGTCGCCCGGCCCCGTCCACTCCAGGCGGACCGTGTCGCCCGGACGGTGGGCCAGGAGCAGTTCGGTCAGCTTGTCGGGGGAGTCGACCGGGCGGCCGCCCAGCGCGACGATCATCGCGCCCTTCGGGACCCCGGCGGCCTCGGCGGGCGCGCCGGGGACCACCTCCTCCACCAGCGCGCCGGAGCCGCCCCCGGCCCGGACCCGGACGCCCAGCAGCGGCGTGGGCCCGATGTGCACGGTCGCCGACGCCTCGCCGCGCTCGATCTGGCGGGCGACGGCCAGCGCGTGGCCGGAGGGGATGGCGTAGCCGCGCGGGGCGCCCTGCCGGGCGTCGCCGGAGTCCATCCGGTAGTCGGCCGACGCCGCCGTGTTGACGCCGATGACCTCGCCCGCGGAGTTGAGCAGCGGGCCGCCGGAGTTGCCGGGCCGGAGCGGGGCGTCGGTCTCGATGAGGCCGGTGAGGCGCTCCACGCCGCCGTCGTTGGCGTCGCGGGCCGTCACCACCTGCTCCAGCGCCGTGACCCTGCCGGTCACCACCGACGGGGTGCCGCCCCGGCCGCCCGCGTTGCCCACGGCGGTGACCGGGTCGCCGATCCGCACCCGGGCGGCGTCCCCGAACACGGCGGGCTTCAGCCGCGACGCGCCCTCCAGCTGGAGGACGGCCAGGTCGCCGTTCTTGTCGTAGCCGAGCACGCGGGCCCGGTAGGTGCGGCGGTTGTCGGTGTCGGTGCCGGTGAGGGACGTGGCGCCCTGGATGACGTGGTTGTTGGTCAGCACCAGGCCGGAGGGGGTGACGACGATGCCGGTCCCGGCGCTGCGGGTGCCGCGCAGCGCCTGCTCGCTCTCGATGTTGACCACGCCGGGCCGCCGCCCGCTCGGCTTCGCGGTACTGGCCGGCGGCGCCGTCGCCGTCGTCGCCGGGGGCGCGGCTCCCCGGTCGTCGCCCAGCAGCGGCCGGAGCAGGACGACGGCGAGCAGGACCAGCAGCGCCGCCGGCACCACCAGGCATCCCGGTGAGCCCGCGCCGTTCCGCTCGGTGGGCTCCGCGTGCATCGCGCCGTCAGGACTCGCGGGTGAAGTAGCGCCGCGGGTTGCCGACCAGCATCTGGTCGATCTGCGCGTCGGTCACGCCCCGCTCCCTCAGCGCCGGGAGGACGTCGTCGGTGATGTGCCGGTAGTTCCAGTTGGGGGCCAGATCGCGCAGCAGCTCGGGGTCGGGGCCGAACCAGTCCATGTAGCAGGCCGCGTCGTGCGACAGCACCATCCGGTCGGTGTAGCCGCGCTCGCACAGCGCCGCGATCGTGGCGACCCGGTCGGCGGTCGGGTTCAGCAGGTCCAGCCCGAACCGGTCCATCCCGAGGATCGCGCCGGTGTCGGCGAGCTCCATCAGGTAGTCCAGGTCGTTGCTGTCGCCCGCGTGCCCGATCACGACCTTCGACAGGTCCACGCCCTCCTTGCCGAGCAGCCCCACCACGACGCGGCCCGCGTGGCTGTCGCTGTGGGTGTGCACGGTGACGGGCGCGCCGGTCTCGCGGTGCGCGGCGGCGACCGCGCGCATGACGCGTTCGACGCCGGGGGTGAGGCCGGGCGCGTCCATCGCGCACTTGAGGAACGCCGCCTTCACGCCCGTGTCGGCGATGCCCTCGGTCAGGTCGCGCACGAAGTTCTCCACCAGCGGGTCCGGCCCGCCCAGCAGCGTGTCCGGCCCCCGGTAGATCAGCTGGAACGGCACGTCGTTGTAGGTGTAGAGCCCGGTCGCGGGGATGATGTTGAGCTCGGGGACCTGCTCGGCGATCCGCTGGACGCGCGGGATGTACCGGCCGAGGCCCCACACGGTCGGGTCGGCGATCGTGGTGATGCCGCGGTCGACGAGCTGGCGCAGCTTGGCGATCGCGTCGGCGACCCGCTCCTCCTCGTCCCACCACGCGCCCGCGCCGTAGTTCTGGATGTGCTCGGTGTCCAGGACGAACACGTGCTCGTGCATGAACGTGCGGCCGAGCGCGGCGACGTCGACGGGGCCGCGGACGGTCTCGACTACGGGCATCGGGGGACTCCTCCGTGCTGCCGGTTCCTGCTGCCGGTCCCGTGCATACCGACCGGTCGGTCTCTGGCAAGCTAAGTGCGGTGACACACACCCGTCAATGGGGGAGGAAGCGAAGATGTCGGTCGGTGAGCAGGCGGTGCCGGTCCGGCGGCGGATCCTGGACGCGGCGGTGCGGCTGTTCGCCGAACGCGGCTTCGACGGCACGTCGGTGCAGGAGGTCGTGGCGGCGGCCGAGGTCACCAAGGGCGCGCTCTACCACTACTTCGACTCCAAGACCGACCTGCTCTACGAGATCTACCACTCGCTGATCACCCGGCAGCTGGCCGACCTGGACCGGGTCCTGGCCGCCGGGCTGCCGCCCGCCGAGACGGTGCGGGCGATCCTCACCGAGCTGATCCGCAGCACCGCCGCGCACGTCGACGAGGCCAAGGTGTTCGGCCAGGAGATGCACAACCTGGACGACGAGCGCCGCCGCGCGGTCCGCGCCGACCGCCGCCGCTACCACGTGGCGTTCCGCGACCTGGTGGAGAACGCCCAGAAGGACGGCGTGTTCGCGGCGGTCGCCTCGGCCGAGACGGTCACGCAGATCGCGCTGGGCATGGTCAACCAGATGCCGCAGTGGTACCGCCCCGACGGCCCGAGGACCGCCGAGGAGATCGCCGAGGAGGTCTCGGCCTTCGTCCTGGCGGCCCTGGCCCCGCGTTAACGGCGGGTCGGCGGCGGCCCTGGAGGCGCGGGACCACGTCGCGGACGTCGGCCGTCCCGGCGCCCTGGCCGCCCGGCGGGACGACAGCGCCGGAGTGCTCGTCCTCGACCTTTCGGCCCGCCTCGGCCGCCGCCGTGTTCCCGGCCCCACCGCCCAGTGGCTTCGCGATCTTCCGCGGGGTCAGTTCGGTGGCGCGTCCGTGTCCGCGTCCGTGTCCGGGTCGGCGGCGTGGCGGGGCGGGACGAGGGTGAGGACCGCCACGGCCGCCAGGGCCGTCGCGGCGATGGTGATCGCCATCGGCAGCGCCGTGCCGTTCCCGCCGATCCCGGCCAGCGGCGCGGCGGCCCCGCCCAGCGCGAACTGGGCCAGCCCCACCAGCGCCGAGGCGCTCCCGGCGACCCGGGGCGGGCGGCCCGACAGCGCCAGCGTCGTGGCGTTGGGCAGCACCAGGCCCTGGCCCGCCACGACCAGGAACAGCGCGGGCAGCACGGCCACCAGGCCGAGGCCGGCCGACACCGCCGCCAGCAGGGCGATCCCGCCGGCCGTGACGGTCGCCAGCCCGGCGCCGAGCAGCCGCCGCAGCCGCACCCGGCCCACCAGCCGCCCGCTGATCTGCCCGGCGGCGATGATGCCGAGGGAGTTGACGGCGAACACGACGCTGAACGCCTGCGGTGACAGGTGGTACAGGTCCTGGAGCACGAACGGGCTGCCGGAGATGTAGGTGAACAGCGCCGCGAACGCCAGCGCCTGCGCCAGCGCGTAGCCCACGAACGCCCGGTCGGCCAGCAGCTCCCGGAACGTTCCCAGCGTCGCGGTGAGCCCACCGGTCTGCCGCTGCCCGGCGGGCAGCGTCTCGCCCAGCCACAGCAGCGACCCCAGGAACAGCAGCACCCCGATCCCCGCGAGCACCGCGAACACGCCCGTCCAGGGGGTCAGCCGCAGCAGCTGGCCGCCCAGCACGGGCGCGAGGATCGGGGCCAGGCCGTTGACCAGCATCAGCGTCGAGAAGAACTTCGCGGCGGCGGTCCCGTCGTACAGGTCGCGGACGACCGCCCGGGCGATGACGATCCCGGCCGCGCCCGCCGCGCCCTGCACCAGCCGCAGCGCGGCGAACGTCCCGATCGACGGGGCCAGCGCGCACAGCAGCGACGCCACCGTGTAGACGGCCATCCCGACCAGCAGCGGGCGGCGGCGGCCCAGCCGGTCGCTGAGCGGCCCGGCCACGACCTGGCCGAGGGCCAGGCCCACCACGCTGAAGGTCAAGGTGAGCTGCGCCTGCGCCGCGCCGGTGTGAAAGTCCTGGCTGACCTGCGGCAACGCGGGCAGGTACATGTCGGTCGACAGCGGCGCCATCGCGCTGAGCGCGCCGAGCAGCATCACCAGCCGGACCCGCCGCCCGCGGGAGGCGGGCGGCGGGGCGGGGGAGGCGCCGGGCGGGGCGGCGGTGGGGGAGGGGGCCTCGGCCATGGGGGAACTCCTGAACGGGACGGGCGCGCGGCGCGGGGGACGGCTCAGACGATGGTGACGGCCTGCTCGAACGCCAGCCGGGGGTTGCGCGGGAACCAGGCGTCCGGGCCGGGGTGGCCGACGTTGACCACGGCGATCGGGACGAGCGGGGTGCCGTCCAGGAACTCCCGCCGGATCCCCTCGGCGTCGAACCCGGCCATCGGTCCGGCGGCCAGCCCGGCGGCGCGGATGCCGACGATGAGGTAGCCGAGCTGGATGGCGGCGTTGAAGCGGGCCATGGCCTCGCGGCCGGGGTTGGCGGCCATCGCGTCGCGGGCCCCGGCGGCGTGCGGGAAGACGGCCGGCAGGTGCTCGTGGAAGTCGGTGTCGGCGGCCACGACGAACGTCAGCGGCGCGCTCGCGGTCTTGGCCCGGTTGCCCTCGGCCAGGTGCGGGAGCAGGCGCGCGCGGGCCTCGGGGGAGCGGACGGCCACCAGCCGCATCGGCTGGCCGTTCATCGCGGTCGGGCCCCACTTGACCAGCTCGTAGATCGCGTGGACCCGCTCGTCGCCGACCGGCTCGCCGGTGAAGGCGTTGGCGGTCCGGGCCTCGCGGAACAGCAGGTCCTGGGCGTCCGGGTCCAGGTCCAGGGCGCGGGTCGTCTCGGGCACGGTCGCGGTCATCTCGTCACCTTTCCGACGGAGGGTGCGTTCGTGAAGGTAACGCGATGACGGACCGTTATCTGCCGTGTCAGACAGTGTGATGTGTCACAGTCACCCGAGGGTGAGGGCGACGGTCGCGCCGTTCGGGCCGCTGGAGCCGGGCGCGGGCTGCTGGGCGCGCACCGTGGCCCCGGTGCCGGAGGTCCGCACGGTCAGGCCGAGCGCGGCGGCGCTGGCGCGGGCCTGAGCCTCGCCCAGGCCGACCAGGTACGGCACGGTGACCCGGTCGCCGCCGACGCGGCCCGCCGACACGTACAGCGTGACGGGGGTGCCGCCGGAGACCGACGCCCCGGCCGGGGGATGGCTGCGCAGCACCAGGCCCGGACGCTGCGACGACGGCACCTGGATGATCCCGCCGAGCGGGAAGCGGCGCGCCGCCAGCAGCCCCACGGCCGCCATCGACCCCGTCCCGGCCAGTTGCGGGACGGCCGTCGGCGCGCCGGGGGAGACCGGCCCGTCGCCCACCGGCCGGATCCGCTCGGACGGCTCCGCGCCGCCGTGCCCGGCCCCGCCGTGCCCGCCGACCAGCAGGCTCGCCCCGAGCACCAGGGCCGCGCCCACGCTGGCCCCGCCGCCCAGCAGCAGCATCGCCCTGCGGGACAGCTCAGGCCCCTGGGGCGCCCGCTCGGGCTCCTCCGCGGGGGCCTCGGGCCCCTCCGCGGGAGCCTCGGGCCCCGGCTCCGCCCGCTCGTCGGCCGCCCGCTCGTCGGCGGGCCGCGCGGTCCCGCCCTCCTCGGCGGGTGGTCCGGGGTGCCGGTTCGGGTCGTTCTCGGGCATGTGCCGCCCCCATCTCCAGGCGGGGTCGTACCCCCTCGTGTGGCGTTGGACGCCCGCCACCGGCACGGAGTTCGCACGTGGACGGTCCGGGCATCGTTTTCCGCGTGCCCGGATTCAGAAGGGGAGCCGTTCGGCGGCGGCGATCGACGCGACGGTCATCGCGGCCGCCGTCACCGCCGCCACCCCCGCCAGCACCGTCCACCGGCCCACCTGGTACCCCACGGGAACGCGGCCGTCTCCCCGGCCCCGCACCGGCCAGGGCGCGCGCAGCGGCGCGGTGCCCGGCACCTCCGCCCCGGGGTCGGGCGACCGTCCGGCCAGGCCGCGCTCGCCGGACAGCCCGCCCACCCAGCACAGAAGGTCGGCGATCTCGTCGGGGTCGGTGTCCAGGCCCGAGCCGAGGTAGCGGACCCGCCCGGCGACCTGGTCCAGCACGCGGACCATGTTGCCGAGCCCGACCCGCTCCAGCCAGCCGCGCAGGTCGCCGTCGTCCGCCAGGCCCTCGCCGATCCCGGTGCGGACCAGCAGGTCGAGCTTGGTCACGACGACGGCGACGCGCTTCTGGCGGCCCTGGTCGGGGCGGGTGCGCAGCTCGTTCAGCACGCGTTGCAGGGTGTCGGCGGGGTCCTCCTCCGAGGAGCCCGCCGCCTCGACGAGGGCGCGTTCGGCCGCGGTGAGCGCGTGCCGGACGCGGGGCAGCGCGAACGGGTCCACCACGAACAGCAGCGCCTCACCGTGGTCGAGGTAGCGCAGCGACTCCACCTCGGTCGCGCCCGTGTAGTGCTCGCCCGCCGGGTCGAACAGGTACAGGATGCGGTGCGAGACCTTCCGGGCGTTCGCGGGCTCGGGCAGCTCCACGTCCAGCATCGTCGCCAGCGGCAGCCCGGGCCCGGTCTTGGCCGCGCGCCCGCCCTCGGCGAACTCGCGGATCTCCTGCGCGTAGGCGTGGGCGTGCCGCTCCTCCACGAACGCCAGCCGCCCGTGGACCGCCCGTGCCCGCGCGTGCAGCGCCCGGATGCCCAGCATCATGAACGTGGTCTTCCCGGCCGCCGGGCCGCCCACGAAGGGCAGCGGCTCCACCCGCACCCGCCCGATGCGGTCCGGCAGCCGCCCCTCGCAGTGCGGGCAGTACGCCGCCAGCCGGAACCGGCCGAGCGGCACCGTCGTCGGCAGCCGCGTCCCGCACCGGCACACGTGCCGGAACGCCCCCGCCGGGCCGGGCGCCAGCCGGGGGTGCCGCGCGCCGCAGCCGGGGCACTCGTACACCGGCAGCCCGATCCGCTCGTAACAGAACGGGTGGGGGCACGTCTGGAGGATCCGGCCGGTGGCCATGAAGACGCGCTCCACGGCGGCGAGCGCCAGCACGCACACCAGCCAGCCCGCCAGCCCGACCGCCGCGACGACGCCGTACAGCACGGTCAGCGCCGCGCCGAGCGCGGCGGCGGGCACGGCCGCCGCCAGGATCCCCGCGCACAGCGCGGCCCAGATCGGGAACGTGAAGAACCCCCACGGCCCGCCCAGCAGCACCACGGTGATCCTCAGCAGGAGGGCGCGGCCGGTCCGCGCCACCTTCGGCACGACCGTCGCGGTGATCGCCCACCAGTCCCGCCAGACCTGTCCCAGCAGGTAGTGCCGGTAGGACACCTCCGGCTCGGCGACCGGCGAGGGGCCGTGCAGCGTGGCGGGGGCGAGCGTCCGGGCAGCGTGCAGCAGGTACACGCCGACCGCGCCGAGCCCGGCGGCGGCCAGCGTGACGGGGAACAGCACCGGGAACACCAGCCAGAACCCCACCCACATCACGCCGACCCACAGCAGGCCGACGATCAGGGCGACGAGGGGATGCACGGGCTCACCTCCCGTCCATCAGGTCGCGCAGCGCGGCCCGCAGCCCGGGGTCGCCGGAGAAGCGGTGCTCCAGCCGCCGCCCGGCGAACCGCCGCCCGACCGCCGCCCGCGCCCACGCGTCCAGGGCCGCGTCGGCGACGCCGTGGCCGCGCAGCCGCAGCACGACCTCCAGGAGCTCGGCGCGGCCCGCCCGGTCCGGCGGGTCGGCGGCCCAGCGTTCGGCGAGCCGGGTCCGCACCCGCTCGGACGCGGCGGCCAGCACCCCCGCCCGGAACCCCGGGTCCCGGCGCGCGAGCCGCCGCGCCGCCCCGGCGAACGCCTCGTCCCGCAACCGCCGCGAGGCGCCCGCAGTGAAGGCGATCGCGCCCAGGGCCCGCGCCGCGTCCTCGGGCGCTTCGGCCCGCGCCAGCGCCGCGCAGGCCCGGACGACGTCGGCGTCCCGCGCGGCGGTCCCGTCGGGCAGCAGCGCCCGGACGCGTTCGGCCAGCCGCAGCGCGTCGGCCCCGGTCAGGCGCTCCCCCTCGGGCACCGCGAGCCGGGTGAACGCCCGCGACGGCAGCGCCGCCAGCGCGGGATGCTCCCGGAACCGCTCGACATGATCCTCCATCAGCTCCAGGCACTCGCCGGGCGAGGGCGGCACCGCCCAGACCTCCCGGAGCACCGGGTCGAGGTCGGCGGGGAACACCCGCAGCCCGAGCATCCGCCCGGTCACCGCGACCCGCCGCTCCCGGTACCGCCGCCCCACCGACCCCAGCACCGCCAACGCCACCAGGGGGACGGCGCACAGCGGTCCGGGATCGCCGTACAGCACATCACAGACGTCATCGGTGAGCACCCCCCGCCGCGTTTCCTCACCGACCTCCCCAAGCCCTCGCAGCACCCCGTCCACGACGGCCCCGCGCATCGCGTCCGGGCACACCTCCAACGCCGCCACGACGTCGGCGTCGCGCACCCGCGCCGCCACAGCGGCCGTCACCTCCGCCGGATCGACGGGCACCCCGACCCGATCCGCCACCGCGACGATCCGGGTGACCTCGTCCACCCTGGAAGCGGCCCCCAGCGCCCCCCGCACCACCGCCGCGACCTCCGCCCCCGCCCCGGCGGGCAGAACGCACCGAGGCAACCGAGCCAAGACCTCCCCAGGCGCCGGGAGCCCGGCTGCTGATGCCGCACGCATGCCGGCACGCGGCGACTCGCCTGTCAAACCACACGCGCCGCCACGTGCCGGTATCGCGGCTGCCCGAACCGCCGCGCGTGTGTCGCTGGGGTGCGTGTGGCCTGGGGGTCGTGTCG
Organism: Actinomadura kijaniata NBRC 14229; assembly: GCF_001552175.1. Classification (GTDB taxonomy): domain Bacteria; phylum Actinomycetota; class Actinomycetes; order Streptosporangiales; family Streptosporangiaceae; genus Spirillospora; species Spirillospora kijaniata. The sequence goes on along the minus strand of NZ_BCQR01000003.1, from coordinate 26,209 downwards.
ATGTCGTGTCGTCGTTGGGCGTCGGGGGCGGGGGATGCCGGGCGGTCAGGGCCAGGACGGCGGCGCGGGCGGCGCACTGGGCGGCCACGTCCGTCGCGTCCGCGGCGCGGGCCCGGTCGTGGACCGCCACCGCCAGGTCGAAGCCCATCGACGGCACGCCGGGGACCAGGTCCCGCCACACCCAGTCGGGGATCGCGGCGCCGTGGCGGGCCAGCAGCGCGGCCGCGGCCGCCTCCTCGTCCGGGGGGATCCCGGCCTCGCCCCGGCACAGGGCCAGCAGGGCGGCGGCCCGGTCCAGGGCAGCCGGCTCCAGGGCCGCCGGCTCCAGCGTCGCCAGCTCCGCCAGGGCGTCCAGGCCGGGGAGGTCCGCCTCCCGCCAGAACGCGGCGACCATGCGCGCGAAGCGGCTCGGCTCGCCGCCGGGGACGGGGCCGTCCAGGACGAAGGCGTGCCCGGCGGGGCGGCGGGCCGCCGCCCACACGTCCGGCGTGGTGCCCACCAGGCGCTGCCCGGCGCCCTCCGGGTCGGCGCTGTAGGTCACGAACGACATCCGCGCCGTCGCCGCGACCGGCAGCGAGTACGACAGCACCGCGATCCACCGGGCGACGTCGGCCACGTCGCGCGCCACCAGCACGACCCGGCCGTGGCCGCGGTCCAGCACGTCGGTGACCGCGTCCACCAGGCGGGCCAGCAGAGTGTAGGCGTGGGGGACGCCCGCCAGCCACCCGGCGAGCGCGTCGGGCGCGACCCCGGCGTCCGGGACCAGGTCCTCCAGCGCCGGGAGGTCGGGGTCCCCGGAGGGCTCCCCGGCCCACAGCGGCGCCTCCCACAGCTCGGCGGGCCGCAGGCCCTCCAGCTCGTCCGGGTCGGCCACCACCGCGTGGGCGAAGAAGTTCCCGTACCGCCCCGAGTAGTCGCGCCCCAGGTAGCGGCACCGCAGCAGCAGCGGGCGCCCCTCCACCACGTCGTACAGCAGCGCCACCGGGAACCGCCCCAGCTCCGCCGCGTCGGGCGACAGCGGCGCGTCCGGCGGCGGCCGGTACGACAGGTACGGCGTCACCCTCGCCCGCACCCCGTCGGGCAGGCCCGGCGTCTCGGCCACGAACTGGAAGCCCGCCCGCCCGGTCGGGCCGTGCCGCGCGGAGGTGTAGTGGAGCTGCCAGGCCACGCGGTCACCTTCCCCGAACGCCGTCGAGCATCCCGAACCGGTACAGCAGCCACAGCAGCGGGTCCTCGGCCCGGTGCGGGCGCACCCCGCCCGCGCCGACCCGGTCGCCCTCGGGCCGCCCGCCGAGCGCCGACAGCCCGAACAGCGCGTAGTCGGCGTACCGCTGCCCCAGATAGGTGTCGAGCTGCCCGGCCTGCCACTCGTGCAGCAGCGCCCGGACCTGCTCGTGCACCGCGTCCCGGTCGTCGAGGTCCAGCACCCCGGTCCCGGACCGGCCGCGGTGCAGCGCCGACTGCCGCAGCAGCGACGGGCGCAGCAGGTCGATCTTGGTGAGGGCGACCGCGACCGGCACCGGCAGCCGCTCGTTCGGACGGGAGCCGTGCCGCTGCCGCAGCGCCTCGGTGACCCGCGCGATGATGTCGATCGGCTCGCTGTCGGGCTCGGCGCCCGGAACGTCGCCGAGCACCGGCCGCGCGCCGGGCAGCTGGAGCGGGTCGACCAGGAAGATGATCGCGTCGGCGGCCTCCAGGTACCGCAGGTGCAGGTCGCGGACCTCCCGGCTGCGCAGGTCCTCCCCGGCGGTGTCGAACAGCACCAGTGCCAGGGAGTCGGTGCGCTCGCGCGCGAACCGCGTGCGGCGGCTGCGCGTGAGCAGGTAGACCAGGGGTTCGCGGGGCGCGGTCGCGGCGCTGGCGGTGGTCGGCAGCAGCCGCCGCTCCTCCAGCAGGGGCCGGGCGAAGTCGCGCCTGTACCGCTCGATCGTGCGGTCGTCGCACGCCACCAGCGAGGCGTCCAGCTCCGTCCCGACGCGGTTCATCAGCTCGTGCAGCAGCACCGCGATGTAGGTGCTCTTGCCCGCGTTCTTCGCCCCGACCAGCGCGACGATCCGGCCCGGCGAGTCGCAGTACGCGGACGGCAGCGGGTTGTGGCACTCGGGGCAGACGCGGCTGCCGGTGGGCTGGCCGCAGTGCGGGCAGCCGGCGCGGCCCTCGGCGCGGCGGCGGCCGGGCGCGGGGAACACCGGCGGCAGCGACGCGCCCGCCGTCGAGCCGGTGTAGGCGGCCAGCCGCTCGTCCAGCACGGGCGCGCAGCCCGCGCGGCGGCCCGCCCGCCCCCGGCAGCGGAACGGGATCCGCGCGGGGGCCAGCTCGGCGAAGCAGTACGGGCAGGTGATCTCCGCCCGTGGGGACAGGCTCACCCGAGACGGCAGGGACACCGGTTCCTCCCGGGGGTCATCGGCCGATCCGCAGCCGGCGGATCGGGGGGTCGCCGAGTTCGACGCCCTCATCATCGGCGAAACAGCGCAGCCAGCACGGCCCCGACACGGCGGGGAACGGCACCGACAGCTCGCCCGGCACCGGAACGTCCTCCCACGTCCCCACCGTCTCGCCGTCGCCGGGCCGGTGCGGCATCACCCGCCCCGCCCGCAGCACCAGGTGGAGCCGCGCGATCCGCAGCGCCCGCGCGCAGGTCAGCCGGACCGTCAGCGTCCTGCGCCACGGCGGCCCCGACCGCTCCAGGTCGTAGCGCACGACGGCGCGGGCGGCCAGCTCGGTGGTGACCGGCGGGCCGGTGACGCGCGTCCCGGCGGCCGTCCCGGACGCGGCGACGGCGATCTCGACCGGTTCGTCCTCGGGGACCTCCAGCCGCACCCCGCCCTGGGTCTCGTAGGCGGCGCGGCTGACCAGCAGCCGTTCCGGCGCGCCGGAGTCCAGCCGCCCCGGCTCGACCCGGCCGGTCTCCGCCAGGTGGGCCTCGATGCGGCCGGTGGCGATGCGGTCGGCGCCGATCCGGTAGGACACCTCCACCTCGGTCACGTCCGGCGGCCAGTCGAACCCGAGGTGGACCCGCTCGCCCCGGCGGTCGGCGACCAGGCGGCGCGGCGGCGGCAGGTTCACGTGCCGGTGGTGGGCGCCGATCGCGGCGGTGTCCTCGGCGACGGTCACCGCCAGCAGCCACCCGCCGGCGCCCGGCCGGACGGTCAGCCCGCCCTCGACGGGCGTCGCGGCCAGCCGGCGGCTCTCCCGCCGCACCTCCGCGACCGGCACCAGCGCGCTGCGCGGCCACGGCGGCGCCTCCTCGGTGAGCACCAGCTCGACCGTGCCGTGCGCGGGCGGGTCGAACCGCACCAGCAGCAGCCCCGGATCGGCCGGGTCGGGCACGGCCGCCAGCTCGTACACCGGGTCGGGCGGCGCGGTCGGCGTCACCGACGCCCGCGCCCCCGCGGTGACGGCCTCCCCGCCGTCCTCGTCCAGGTAGACGGCGCGGATCCGGTAGTGGTGGGTGACGCCGTTGGGGACGCGTTCCTGGAACCCCTCGCGGCCGGTCGCCACCATCCGGCCCTCGCGCAGCACCACGACCCGGGCGGCCTCCGGCGGGCAGCGCCACCGCCCGGTCACCACCCCGTCGCCGGGCGTCAGCTCCACGTCGCGGACCTCGGGCCGCACCACCAGCGGACCCGCCACCGCGGGAGGGGCGGCGGCCTCGCCCCGGATCGCGACCACGCCGTAGTACAGCGGGACGTTCACCGGCGGCCGGTCGTCGCGCAGACCGGAGGAGTGCCGCCCGGGGACCGGGTCGCCGTCGGCCGGGCCGCGCGGCGGGCGCCCGGCCCGCCGCACCACGTGGTAGATCACCTCACCGGCCGTGGACGGCGACTCCTCCCACGACAGCCGCACCGAACGCTCGCCGCCGCCCACGTCCACGTCGGCGCGCAGCGACGGCACGGGCAGGGGCGGCAGCCGCCGCTGGTGCTCGGCGGCCCCCGGCAGGTCCCGCACCAGCCGCAGCGCGTCAGCCAGCAGCCGCCACGCCCGGTCCGGGTCGGGCTCGGCGACCGCCGCCTCCCGCAGCCGCGACGCCGTGGCGACCCGCCGCCGCGCCTCGGTGGCCAGCACGGCGGCCTCCTCCGGCAGCTCGGTCCCGCTCTCCTGGGCGGCGTTGGCCAGCTCGGCGGCGGCGTGCACCTCGCCCCCGTCCAGCAGGGCCCGCAGCCGCCCGGCCACGCCCCCGCCGGGCGCGCCCTCGCGCAGCACCGCGAACACCAGGCGGCGCGCGTCGTCCTCCTCGACCCCCAGGTCCTCGGTGGCGTGCCGCAGCAGCGCCCGTTCCGAGGCGCGCTGCCGCAGCCGCTCGCGCAGCCGCTCCACGATGTCGTAACGGACCAGGTCGGCCGGGTCGGGGCCCGAACGCAGCGCCGCCAGCACCGTGTCGGCGTGCGTGGTGCTGGTGTCGCGGCTGCGCCGCGCCCACTGCGACGCCGCGTTGAACACCGCGCTGGAGTCCAGCACCACCCCGCGCGCCGCGAACCCGTCCAGGACCCGCATCGGCCCGGCCAGCCGCGCCCCGAACAGGAAGTCCGCCAGGTGCCGCCGCCCGAGCACCTCCAGCGACTCGCGGACCTTCCCGAACGCCTGGTACGGCGCGGCCGCGGGCAGCGGGTCCGGCTCGCGGACCTCGATCCGGTCCCGCCGGGCCAGCTCCTCCAGCTCGGCGCGGGCCACGCCCGCCGTCCGCGCGATGTCCTCGACCTCGGCGGGCGTCACCATCCGCAGCAGCCCCGCCGCGTCGGCGAGCCGGGCGCGGGCCGCGCTCCGCCGCCGCCGGGCGCGTTCCCGGCCGCCGCGCAACCGCTCCTCCAGCGGCCCGAGGTCGCCGCGCTCGGCCGCGGCGAACAGCGGCGCCAGCTCGCGGTGCTCGGCCTCCAGCCGGTCCACCAGCCGTCGGTACTTCAGCTGCCCGCGTGAGCGCCGCCAGCACTGCCGCACCTGCTTGACCCGCGCGGTCACCCGGTCGGGCGTCAGCGGGTCCTCCAGCGCGTACCGCAGCCGCAGGTCCTCGGGCGGCTGGTCCCCGGCGGCCCGCGCCGGTTCGAGCACCCCCCGCTGGTAGTCGGAGTCGAAACCGCCGGAGGTCAACGTCCCGCCTCCGGCCGCGCCTCCGCACGGCTACGGCCAGGGCCTGTTCCGAAACGGCCCCGGCCACGGCGCGAGTGCGTGACCTGACCGGTGGGGCGACGCCGGAGGCGAGCCCCACCGGGAAGATCGCGAAGCGATGCCGCACTCGCCGGGGCACGGTCACGGCGCGAGCCGCCAGGCGAGTGCCGTGGGCCGGGGCCTTGGAACACCGTCAGCTCACCTGGACGCGGGACAGGGCCTTGCGGGATCTCTCGACCTCCTCCTCCGACATGCCGCCGACGTCGACCTTCAGCTCCAGCCGCTCGCCGGTCTCCTTCTCCACGGCCGTCACGTTCAGCAGCCCGGAGGCGTCCAGCGCGAACGTCACCCCGATCGGCCAGCCCGCCTTCTTGCCCGGCGGGACGCGGATCTCGCCGCGCGCGATCTCGGTGTTGTCGACCAGCTCGGGCGACTCGACGCTGCCGGCCTGCTCCATCACGCGCACGTCGGCGATCGCCTGGTCGTCGTGCAGGGTGTAGAAGTCCTCGGTCTTGGCGGCGGGGAGCTCGTCGTTGGCGTGCACCAGGTGCGCGACGCTCTCGGCGCCGGTCTCGCGGTCCACCACCACGATCCCGAACGCGTGCGAGGCGACCGTGCGGATGCGCCGCCCGGCGATCTGCTCCTCCTGCTCGGCCGACAGGCCCGCCCGGCTCGCCATCTCGCGGGCCCGGTCCACCGCGCCCTCGCGGACCAGCCGCCGGTAGGTCTCCTCGAACGCGTACAGCGCCGCGCCCTTGGCGACCGCGAGGTCCGGGTCCTGGAGCCGGGGCCGCAGCCCGAGCTCGGTCTCCAGCCGCGCCGCGACCACCGGCATCTTGGTGGACCCGCCGACCAGCACCAGGTCGTCGTAGTCGTGGACGCCCTTGTCGGCGGCGGTCGCCAGGGTCCGCCCGGTGATCTCGATCGTGCGGTCCAGCAGGTCGCGGGTCAGCTCCTCCAGCCTCTCCCGCGTCACCTCGATCGCTGCGGTCCGCCCGGCGTGCACGACCCGGACGGTGTGCGCGGTGCGGACGGTCAGCGCCTTCTTGGCGTCCTCGGCGTCGCGCCGCAGCTGCTGCTCGGTGGCCTTGTCGTCGAGCGGGTCCCCGGCGTCCGGGTGCTCGGCGCGGAAGCGCTCGGCCAGGTACTCCACCAGCCGCGCGTCCCAGTCGGCGCCGCCCAGCTCGTGGTCGCCGTCGGTGCAGACCACCTCGATGTGCCCGCCGCGCAGCGCGATCACGGTGGTGTCGAACGTGCCGCCGCCCAGGTCGTACACCAGGATCGTGCGGTCGGTCTCGGGGTTGAGCACCCCGTAGGTGATGGCGGCGGCGATCGGCTCGGACACGATGTCGATCACGTTGAGCCCGGCGATGCGGCCCGCCTTGCGGGTGGCGTCCCGCTCGGCCGCGCCGAAGTACGCCGGGACGGTGACCACGACGTCGCGGGTCTCCTCGCCGGTGGTGGTGCGCGCGTCGGTGGCCAGCTTCAGCAGGATGAACGCCGACAGCTCCTCGGGGGTGTAGTCGAACCCGTGGATGGTCCGGCTCACCTCCCGGCCCATGTCCCGTTTGATCAGGCTGACCACGTTGTCGGGCTCCAGCACGGCGGTGTCCTTGGCGGTCTGGCCCACCACCACGTTCTCGGAGCTCTCGAAGTACACCACCGACGGGGTGGTGTCGGTGCCCTCCAGGTTGCGCAGGACCGCGGGGCGTCCCACATCGTCGATGGAGGCAATGCAGGAGTAGGTGGTTCCCAGGTCGATCCCGTAGACAGCCATGTCCCTCTCACCCGTCGGCGTCGGTGGTCCTCGTCGCGTCTGTCATCGCGTGTTCATCGTCTCGCTCCGGCCGCCGTCGCGCAGGCGACTCGGCCGAGCCGGGGCGCCCGCGTCCGGGGGCAGCCGCGCCACCCGCACGGCGGCCTTGCGCACCACGCGGCCGTCGCGTTCGAAGCCGTCCGACAGCACGGCGGTCACGGTGTCGTCGGTGGTGGGGTCGGGGGCGGGGTCCACCCCGGCGGGGCGGTGCCGGGCCGGGTCGTAGGGGTCGCCGGGCTCGACGGTGAAGCGCTCCACCCCGACGCGCGCCAGGGCGTCGGCGACGTCGTCGGCGAGGGCGCCCAGCAGCCGGACGGCCTGGGCGGGGTCGGGCGGCGCGGCGGCCCAGTCCCCGGCGGCGCGCCGCGTCTGGTCGTGCAGCCGGAACAGCGCGGCGCGCAGCGGCTCCAGCGCGGCCTGGAGCTCGTCGCGGCGCAGCCGCTGGTTCTCCTCGTGCAGCCGGTCGATGACCTTCTCGCGGTGCGCGGCGCGCTCGTGCTCGCGCCGCAGCTGCTCGGCCAGCGCGGTCAGCGCGGCGGCGACGCCGGCCCCGTCCGGGGACCCGCCGGACGCGGGGGGCTCACCGGACGCGGGGGGTTCGGGGGATTCGGGCGCGGCGGGACCGGGCATGTTGGGATCGGGCTCGGACTCCACCTGGGCCTCCGCGCTGACTGGGCGATCCCGGTCGCTCGACACGTGCAGTTACCTTAACGGCCCACAGGTGCCGGGGGTAGGTCTGGCGTTGACCTTCCATTGGGTGTGTCGTGACGGTGACGCCCGGTTCTTCTCGGCGGCGACATGGACGGGTAACACGTCCGAAACGTCGCTGCCGGACGCTGGTGCGGACGTCGCGCGTGGCGCGGGGGACACTGGAGGTGACGATGTTGTTGCGGATTCGCGTTCGGCTGCCGGACCGGCCCGGCTCGCTGGGGAGCGTGGCCCGCACCCTCGGCGCGGCGGGCGCGGACGTGGTGCAGATGAACGTCCTGGAACGCGACAACGGCCGTGCGCTGGACGACTTCACGGTCTCCTGGCCGTCGGGGGCGGGGATCGACCGGCTCGTCGACGGGCTCGGCGCGGTGCCCGGCGTGGACATCGTCGGCGTCTGGCCGACCGTCGAGCCGCAGGGGGCCTTTCCGGACGCCGCGCTGATCGGGCAGCTGGCCTCGGCCCCCGCGCGCGGCGCGGTCACCCTGACCGACGCGGTGCCCGCGCTGCTCAGCGCGGACTGGGCGGCGCTGGCCGAAACCGGTCCCGGCGGGGCGCGGATCGCCCACGCCAGCCTGGGGGGACTGCCGGACACGGCGCTGCCGGACCTGGAGCCGCTGCGCGACCGCGCGTTCACCGCCGCCGACGGCACCCAGTACGCCCTGACGCCGATGTCGCCGGGCGGGGCGGCGCCGGACCTGGCGCTGCTGGTCGCCCGGACCGGCGCGCCGCCGTTCCACCGGACCGAGGTGTTCCGGCTCGCGCAACTGGTCAGCGCGGCACAGGCGGTACTCCGGGGGACATCGATCACGGATCTGGTGCGGACTTCTTAAAAAGCGGGAAACCGGAGAGAGGGCTCAGGCGTCTACTGTGGTGGACACGGTTCCCGGGTGCGGCGGCGCGGTCGCATCCGGGAACCGTCTCCCCGTTCCGGGGACGGATCTTCCGCCCGGCCCGGCCGCGACCTAGAGTCCGAGGGCAGGACCGTCTTCCCGGAGGTCGCGATGGCCGAGCTGCTCCGTTCCCACGCCGAGTCCCGCCCCGACGAGCCCGCCCTCACCGACGAGCACGGCGTCACCACCTGGCGCGACCTGGACGCCCGCACCGACCGGCTCGCCAACGCGCTGCGCGGTCTCGGCCTGGCCACCGGCGACGCCGTCGCGATCCACGCGGGCAACCGCCGCGAGCACTTCGAGCTGATGTGCGCCGCCGGGCACGTCGGGCTGCGCTACGTGATGGTCAACTGGCACTGGACCGCCGACGAGCTGCGTTACGTGCTCACCGACTCGGGGGCGCGGGCGCTGTTCTCCGAGGACGCGTTCGGCGACGTCGCGCGGGCGGCGTCCGAGGGGCTGGAGCTGGCCGCCCGGGTCGCGGTCGGCGGGCCGGTCGAGGGGTTCGCCGACTACGAGGCGTTCCTGGCCTCCGGCGGCGACGGCGAGCCCGCCGGCCAGGTCATGGGCTTCCCGATGTTCTACACCTCCGGCACCACGGGCCGTCCCAAGGGCGTGAGCCGCAAGCTGCTGGGCGCCGGGCTGCCGCTGGACATGGTGCGGCTGGTCGGGCAGACGTTCGCCGAGATGTTGCTGATCCCCGACCCGGGCCGGTCGCTGCTGGTCGGCCCGGTCTACCACTCGGCGCAGTGGCTGTTCTCGCAACTGCTGTTGCTGATGGGGCGGCCGGTGGTGATGCGGCGGTCGTTCGACCCGGCCGAGACGCTGCGGCTGATCGACGAGCACCGGATCACCAACGTGCACCTGGTGCCCACCCAGTTCGTGCGGCTGCTGCGGCTGGACGAACGGCGGCGCGCCGCGTTCGACGGCTCCAGCCTGCGGGCCGTCTGGCACGGGGCCGCGCCCTGCCCGCCCGCCGTGAAGCGCCAGATGATCGACTGGTTCGGCCCGGTCGTCCACGAGTACTACGGCTCCACCGAGGCGTCGGTGAACACCGTGATCACCGCGGCGGAGTGGCTGGACAAGCCCGGCAGCGTGGGCCGCCCGCTGCCGCTCACCGAGCTGCACGTGCTGCGCGAGGACGGCACGCCCGCCGCGCCGGGGGAGCGGGGCCAGCTCTGGTTCCGCTACACCAGCGGCGACGACATGGAGTACTGGGGCGACCCCGCCAAGACCGCGGCGGCGCACCGCGCGGACGGGCTGTTCACCACCGGCGACATCGGCTACCTGGACGAGGACGGCTACCTGTACCTGGCCGACCGCGCCATCGACATGATCATCAGTGGCGGGGTCAACATCTACCCGGCCGAGGTCGAGGGCGTGCTGATCACCCATCCGGCGGTGCGGGACGTGGCGGTGTTCGGCGTCCCCGACGAGGAGTTCGGCGAGCAGGTGAAGGCCGTCGTCGAGCCGTCCGACGAGGCGGTGCCCTCCGCCGGCCTGGCCGAGGAGCTGATCGCGCACTGCCGGGCCTCCCTGGCGGGCTACAAGGCCCCGAAGACGGTCGACTTCGTCCCCGAGCTGCCCCGCACCCCCACCGGGAAGCTCTACAAGCGGCTGCTGCGCGACCCGTACTGGAAGGACCGCGAGGCCAAGATCTAGTCCGGGGTCCGGCGGAGCAGGCCGAGGACGGCGTCCAGGTCGGTCAGGCCCGCGTCGGAGCCGAGGCCCCGCGCCACCGTCGCGGCGGCCGCCGTCCCCCAGCGGGCCGCCTCGGGCAGGTCGCGGTGGCGCAGCAGGGCGGTGACGAAGCCCGCGCAGTAGGCGTCGCCGCAGCCGGTGGTGTCCACGACGTCCACCTTCAATGCCGGGACGTGCCGCTCCCCGGCGCCGGTCACCAGCAGGCTGCCGTCGCCGCCGAGCGTGACCACCACGGCCTTCGGGCCCTCGGCCAGCAGGGCGCGGGCGGCGGCCCCGGGGTCGGCCTCGCCGGTCATCAGGCGCGCCTGCTCCTCGTTGGGCAGCAGGTAGTCCACGTGCGGCAGGAACGACCGGGCCGCCGCGACCAGCTCGGGCATGTTCGACAGCAGGTCCATGGTGACGAACGCGCCGTTCGCGCGCGCCGCCTCCAGCGCCGCGAACAGCGCCGGGTCGTTCAGCCCGAACGCCACGTCCGGCCCGCCCAGGTGGATCGCCGCGGCGGCCTGGAGCAGGCCGGGGTCGACGGCGCCCGCGGTGAGGGTGAGGTTCGCGCCGGGCGCGTGGAACGAGGGCCGCCCGCCGTCGGGCCGGATCGGCAGGATCGACGCGGCGGTCTGCTCGGCGGTGCGCCGCACCAGCCCGGACACGTCCACCCCGTGCCGTGTCATGATCGTCACCAGCAGGTCGCCGAGGTCGTCGTCGCCGATCGCGCCGACCGACACCACGTCGTTGCCGAGCCTGGCGAGCGCCACGGCGGTGCCCGCGGCGGCCCCGGCGGCGGTGACCCGGATCTGGTCGACGACCACCGTGTCCTGTCCGCTCGGGAGGGTCTGGACGGGGCGGGCGAGGACGTCGAGGATGTGCGCGCCCAGGGTGACGACGGCCATGACACAGCTCCGGTGTGGGGGGACCGAGGGCGATAGCGTACGCCTTCGGGCCGTCGAACGTGAGGGTGGTTCACATGTTGTTGGAGGAGGAGCGGGCGGCGCTGTGCGACGTCGGCCGCCGCCTGGCCGGGACGGGCCTCGTCACGGGCGCGTCGGGCAACGTCAGCGTCCGCGCCGGCGACCTGGTCGCGGTCACGCCGGGCGGGATGATGCTCGACCGGATGACCCCCGCGGACTGCCCGGTGGTGGACGTCGAGGGGTACCTCGTCGAGGGGGAGCGCGCCCCGTCCTCGGAGACCCCGATGCACTTGGCGCTGTACGCCGAGACCGACGCGGCGGCCGTCGTGCACACCCACTCCACCTACGGCGCGGTCGTCGCCACGACCATGACCGAGCTGCCGCCGATCCACTACAACACCCTGCTGCTGGGCGGCGTGGTGCGGGTCGCCGAGTACGCCACCTACGGCACCCCCGAGCTGGCCGCCCACGTGCGCGCGGCGATGGAGGGCGGCCGGAGGGCGGCGCTGATGGCCAACCACGGCGGCGTCACCATCGGCCGCGACCTGGAGGAGGCCTACGAGAACGCCCGGCTGCTGGAGTGGCTGTGCGGCGTGTACGTGCGTGCCAGGGCGATCGGCGAGCCGCGCGTGCTCACCGACGAGCAGCTCGCGCGGGTGGTGGACCGGATGCTGGAGCCCCCGGCCTGGCCCCGCCGTGTAACCTAGCGCTTGCTAGGTTAACGGAAAGGGTGCCGATGTCCTTCGTCCTGCTCGACCAGCCCCGCCCGCACGTCACGCTCGTCACGCTGAACCGCCCCGAACGCATGAACGCGATGGCGTTCGACGTCATGGTCCCGTTCCGCGAGGCCCTGGAGGAGATCGGACGCGACAACGGCACCCGCGTCGTGGTCGTCACCGGCGCGGGACGCGGCTTCTGCTCGGGCGCGGACCTGGAGTCGCCCGGCCGGGTCCCCGGTGTCGACGGCCTGACCGTCCCCACGATCGCGCTGCGCTCGATGGAGCTGCTCGACGACGTCATCCGCGCCCTGCGCCGCCTGCACCAGCCCGTGATCGGCGCGGTCAACGGCCCGGCCATCGGCGGCGGCCTGTGCCTGGCGCTGGCCACCGACATCCGCCTGGCCTCCGACACCGCCCTGTTCCGCGCCGCCGGGATCAACAACGGCCTCACCGCCGGGGAACTCGGCCTGTCCTACCTGCTGCCGCGCGCGATCGGCGCGTCCCGCGCGTTCGAGATCATGCTGTCGGGCCGCGACGTGGACGCCGCCGAGGCCGAGCGCGTCGGCCTGGTCTCCCGCACCGTCCCCGGCGACAAGCTGCTCGACACCGCCTACGAGCTGGCCGAGCGCATCGCCGCGTTCAGCCGCCCCGGCGTGGAGCTGACCAAGCGGATGCTGTGGTCGGGCCTGGACGCCGCGAGCCTGGAGTCCCACATGGGCCACGAGGGCCTCGGCCAGCTCTTCGTCCGCCTCACCACCCGCAACTTCGAGGAGGCGATCCAGGCCCGCAAGGAGGGGCGGCCCCCCGAGTTCCGCGACTGAGACGATGGCGGCATGCCCAGACTTCACGCCGACGACGCGCGACGGAGGCTGGCCGGCGCCCCCGTCGCGCGGCTGGCGACCGTGGACGAGCACGGCCGCCCCCACCTGGTGCCGGTGACGTTCGCGGTCGACCACGGCACCGTCTACACCGCCGTGGACCACAAGCCCAAGACCGGCCGGGACCTGCGGCGCCTGGCCAACATCCGCGCCAACCCGCACGTGACGCTGCTGGTCGACCACTACGAGGACGACTGGGACCGCCTGTGGTGGGTCCGCGTGGACGGCCACGCGCACGTCGTGGACGACCCGGCCGCGATGCGGGGCCCCCTGGACCTGCTCGCCGCCCGCTACCGGCAGTACCGCGAGCGCCCGCCGCAGGGCCCGGTCGTCGCGATCGTGATCGACGGCTGGACCGGCTGGGAGTCAGTCCCAGGCCGTGCCCACACGCCTTAGGCGGTCGGCGTACTCGATCCGGTCGGCCCACTCCGGCGGCCAGGCGTCCATGCCCAGGCGCGCCCCGGCGAACGCGCCCGCCAGGCAGGCGATCGAGTCGGAGTCCCCCGAGCTGGCCGCCCCGCGCCGGATCGCGCCCACCGCGTCGTCGGGGAAGTACAGGAAGCACAGCAGCCCCGTCGCGAACGCCTCCTCGGCGACCCACCCGCCCCCGGTCAGCTCGCACGGGTCGATCTCCCGCTGGGGCCGGGCCAGCGCGGCGTCCAGCCGGTCCAGCACGGCCAGGCACTCGTCCCAGCCGCGTGCGATGAACGTCTCCGGGGCGTCCATCCCGGGCCGCTGCCACAGGTCGCCCAGCCAGCGCGCGTGGTAGACGGCGCGCTGGGAGCGGCAGCGGTCCCGCAGCGCGGCGGGCAGCCCGTCGGGCTCCATGCCTTCCCGCAGCCACCACACCGCGAACGCCGTCAGCTCGCTGGCCGCCAGCGCCGTGGGGTGCCCGTGCGTCATCGCCGCCTGGAGCTGTGCCGCCCCGGCCCGCTGCTCGTCGGTCAGGCCCGGCGCGAGCCCGACCGGCGTGACCCGCATGTTCGCGCCGCACCCCTTGGAGCCCGCCTGCGTCGCCCGCACCCACGGGACGCCGGCGTCCAGGCCCTCGACTGCCCGCAGGCACGTCGCGCCCGGGGCCCGGTTGTTGTCGGGGCTGCGCAGCCAGTCCACGAACCGCCGCCGCCACATCGGCGTGACCAGGTCGGGCGTGAACGGCGGGTTCGCCAGCGCGTCGAGCAGCGCCTCGGCGACCGCCAGCGCCATCTGCGTGTCGTCGGTGACCAGCGCCGGGGTCCGCTCCAGCTCGCGGGGACCGCCGGTCCCGTACCGCCGGTGGATCTGTTTCATGGTCAGGAACTCGGTGGGCGCGCCCAGCGCGTCCCCGTACGCCAGCCCGTAGATCGATCCGCTGGCCCGTCGCGTCACCGTCATAGGCGAATTGTCGCGGATATCGGTTCTGTGGTGATCTCATCTGGTCGGGGGTTGCGCGATCCGGGGTGGTGGCGTTACCTGGGATTCTCCCCGCGCCCACCCCGGCCAGGACGAGAGGTGCGCATGGTTTCGGTTCCGGGTCTCGCGCGGGCCGCGTCGCCGACGCTGGAGCAGGTCGTGCGGGAACGGGGCCCGCTGCGCGGCGCCGACCTGGAGGCCCTGGCGCTGGCGGTGGCCCGGACCCTGACCGGCCTGCACGGCGCGGACGCCGCGCACGGGAACCTCACCCCCGCGACGGTGCTGCTGACGCCGGTCGGGCCGCGCGTGCACGCCCCCGCCCCGCGGGCGGGGCGGGACCCGGCCGACGACATGCTCGCCTGGGGACGGCTGGTGACGTTCGCGGCCACCGGGGACACCGGCGCCGCCCCGCCGCCCGACATGATCGACCGGCCGCTGCGCGACCTGGTCGAACGGGCCCTGGACCCCGACGCGCGGGCGCGTCCCACGGCGCTGCACGTGTTCGCGACGCTGCTGGAGGACCGGGCGGGGGCGGCCCGCCGCGTACACCCCGGACCGCTGCTGGCGGGTGGGGCCGGTGTGACCGTCGTGGCGGCCGTGGTCGCCGGGGCGGTGCTGGCGGGACGGCCGGACGGCGCCCCCGCCCCTCCCTTGGAGCGCTCCCAGGCGCCCGTCGCCGCGACGGCCCTGCTCTCCGACGCGTTCGACGACCCCCGCTCCGGCTGGCCGCGCGACGGGGACGGCCGCTACCGCGACGGCCGCTACACCGGCCGCGTCACCCCGGCCCACCAGGCCGTCTGGCTCTGGCGGCCCCAGCCGGTCATGCCGCGCCGGGTGCTGGTGTCGGCCACCGTGCGCGTCACGGCGGGCGCGGCCGGGGTCTTCTGCCTGGGGCAGCGGCTCGGCGACCGGGGACGGCCCAGCCTCTACGAGCTGCTGGTGGGGCCCGGCGGCGTCACCCTCGCCCACCGCCGCGACGGCGTGGCCGAGCCCCTGGCTCGCGGCGGGGCCGCGCTGACCGGCGAGCACCGGCTGCGGGCCCTGTGCGAGGTGACCGACGCCGGGGCGACGCGGCTGGCGCTGTGGGTGGACGGGGTGAAGCGCGCCGACCGCACCGAGCCCACCCGCCCGGCGTTCGCCGGCGGCTCCGGCATGGTCGGGCTGGCCGTCGCCCGGACCGGCCCCGGCGCCGCCGAGGCGACGTTCGACGACTTCGCGGCGGGGGAGCACCGGTGACCACCACCTCGCGCACGCTCCCGCCGACCCGGCCGCTGACCGCCGACGACCCCTGCCGGCTGGGCCCCTACCGGCTGGTGGGGCGGCTCGGCCGGGGCGGCATGGGCATCGTCTACCTGGCCGAGGACGAGACGGGCCGCCCGGTCGCCCTCAAGGTGATCGACCCGGACCTGGCGGGCGACGAGGCGTTCCGCGTCCGCTTCCACCGGGAGGTCGCCGCCGCCCGCCGCGTCCGCCGGTTCTGCACCGCGCCGGTGCTGGACGCCCGCCTGGACGCCGAGCCGCTGTTCGTCGTCACCGAGTACGTGCCCGGCCCCACCCTGGACCGGGCGGTCCGCGAACAGGGCCCGCTGCGCGGCGCGGACCTGGAGGACCTGGCGACCGGCATCGCGACGGCGCTGGTCGGCATCCACGGCGCGGGCGTGGTGCACCGCGACCTCAAACCCGGCAACGTGCTGCTGTCCCCGGTCGGCCCCCGCGTCATCGACTTCGGCATCGCCCGCGCCCGCCGCACCGACGACACGGTCACCGTCCCGGGTGAGGTGGTGGGCACGCCCGCCTACCTGCCCCCCGAGGTCGTGCGGTACGAGCGGGCGACGGCGGCGGCCGACGTGTTCGCCTGGGGGTGCGTGGTGGCGTTCGCGGCGACGGGCCGGGCCCCGTTCGCCGGGGACACCCTGTCGGAGATCATCCACCGCATCGTCCACGAGACGCCGGAGCTGGACATCCCCGGCGCCCGCCTGCGCGGCCTGGTCGCCCGCGCCCTGGCCAAGGACCCCGCCGACCGCCCGACCGCCCGCCAGATCCTCACCGAGCTGACCTCCCAGCCCGAGGCCGACCCCGCGGAGGTCTCCCGCGTCCTGGAGTCCCGCTGGTCCCGCGACCACGACGCCTCCGAGCCCACCTACGCCCCGCCGCGCCGCCGCGTGCCCGCCGCCGCGACCGTGCTGACCGTCGCGGCGATCCTGGTGGTGGGGACGTTCCGGCCGGGCGGGGAGCCGAACGCGGCATTCCTGCCGCCGCCGCCCGCCCCGACCTCCCGGCCCACGGCCCCGGCCCCGCCGGACCCGCCCCCGGTGATCCGGAGCTTCGTGATCCCGACGCAGACGTTCGACACCCGCGCCGCCGCCGGTCCCTACACCCGCGTCGCGGCCGGCGCCCTCCACGTGACCAGCGGGGACACGGGCGTCGTCGTCGTGGACCCGGTGCGGGCCGCGGCCGTGCCGCGCCGCGTGCTGGTGACGGCGGGCGTGACGTTCGAGAGCCGCGCGGCCGACGGCGAGGCGGGCGTCTACTGCCTGGGCCGCGGGAACGGCCGGGCCGTCGACTTCTACGGCTTCACCATCACTCCGGGCGGTTCGGCCCGCCTGTCCCGCCACGTCGGCGAACGCGTCTCGGTCCTCGCCCAGGCCGCGCCCGAGAAACCCCGCGCGACCTCGCTGGTGCAGGCCCTGTGCGACGCCGACGGCGGCGACCTGCGCCTGGTCCTGTGGGTGAACGGCGTCCGGCGCCTGGAGTACCGGGACCGGCGGGAGCGGCCGTTCGACTCCGGCACGGGGGCGGTGGGCCTGACCACGTCCGCCGACCCGCACCGCGGGGTCCCGACGAAGGCGGCGTTCGACGACTTCTCGGCCGCGACCGTCTGACCGTTCAGGGGCCGATCCCCAGCAGCGCGGCCAGACGCCGGCGGTGGTCGGCGGGCGGGCCGAACATCTCCTGCGACGCCCTGGCCCGCTTGAAGTACAGGTGCGCGTCGTGCTCCCAGGTGAACCCGATCCCCCCGTGCATCTGCACGGTCTCGGCCGCGACGTGGAAGTAGGCGTCCGAGCAGTACGCCTTGGCCAGCGCCGCCGCCACCGGAAGCTCCGCCGGATCCTCGTCGGCCACCGACGCCGCCTGGAGCACCGCCGACCGCGCCGACTCGACCCGCACGAACATGTCCGCGCACCGGTGCTTGATCGCCTGGAAGCTCCCGATCGGCCGCCCGAACTGCCTGCGCACCTTCACGTACTCGACGGTCATCTCCAGCGCCCGCTGGGCCCCGCCGAGCTGCTCGGCGGCCAGCCCGACCAGCCCCACGTCCAGCGCGCGCCGCACGTCCCCGCCCGCCACGCGCCGCGCCGCGACCCCGGAGAACTCCAGCCGCGCGAGCCGCCGGGTCTGGTCCACGGTGGGCAGCACGGCCCGCGCCAGCCCCCCGGCGCCCCCCTCCACCGCGAACAGCCCGAGCCCTCCCGCCGCGCGCGCCACCACGAGCACCACGTCGGCGACATGCCCATCGAGCACCAGCGTCTTGACCCCGTCCAGCACCCACCCGTCCCCGTCGCGGACGGCCTCCATGGCGACGTCGTCCAGGTCCCAGCTGCGCCCCTCGACCCAGGCCAGCGTGGCGATGCGCTCCCCGGAGGCGATCCCCGGCAGCCACTCGCGCCGCAGCGCCTCGTCCCCCGACGACAGCAGCGCCTCCGCGCCCATCACCGTGGCCAGGTAGGGCGCGCACACCAGCGTCCGCCCCATCTCCTCGAACACCACGGCCAGCTCCCGCACCCCGAACCCGGCCCCGCCGTACTCCTCGGGGACCGCGAGCCCCTGCAACCCGAGCTGCCCGCCCATCCGCGCCCAGACCTCGGGCTCGTACCCCGCCTCGCCCTCCATGAGCCGCCGCACCTCGGCGCCGGGCGACTTGTCGGCGAAGAACCGCCGCAACGTCTCCCGCAGCTCCTGTTGCTCCTCGGTGGCCACGAGCCCCACGGCAACTCCCAACCTGACGCTTGCTTGGTAAGAGGCATTGTGCCGCACCGGCCCACCCCGCCGCCATCCCGCCCGTCGCGCGATCGTGGTCAGCGTTCTACGCTTGGAGGGTCAGTGATGGACACGATCTGTATGCGAGAGGTGGCGTTCTGCGTCTATCCTCCTCCGGTGGGGGAAGGAGCAGAGCATGACCGCGATGGCCCGCGAAACGCAGAGCTCGAAGCGTCGCCCGTCGGACTCGGAAGGTCTCCTGCACGCCTTCCTCGCCCTCGAAGTGCCCGACGGCTACCGCGCCGAGCTGATCGACGGAGAGATCGTCGTGTCGCCACCCCCCAACTCCGATCACGAGGACGCCATCAGCCTGATCACCACACAGGTGATCAGGCGGTCCACGACGGAGATGAAGTTCTCCTGCAACAGGGGGACCACGGCGCCGAGCGACGGCCGGCCTCCCGATGACCACCTCATCCCGGACATCGCCTTCACTCCCGCGTCGCACGGGCACTTCCGGGGCGGAGGGCCGTGGACGCGCCCTGTCGGTGTCGCCATGGTCGTGGAGGTGACCTCCTCCAACCCGACGCGGGACCGAGTGACGAAACGGCACTGCTACGCCCGCGCCGACATCCCGCTCTATCTGCTGGTCGACCGGGACAAACGTGTCCTGGTCCTCTACAGCGATCCGGAGGGCGATGACTACAGGGGTGTGCGGCTCGTGAAATTCGGCGAGCCGGTGCCGCTGCCCGAGCCGTTCGGGTTCGAACTCGACACCACCGAGTTCCCGCACATGGACTGACCGGCCAGCCCTGCCGGGATGACCCGTCCGCGAGGTCAAGCGTCGCAGCCATGCGCAGGCGGG
Organism: Actinomadura kijaniata NBRC 14229; assembly: GCF_001552175.1. Lineage (GTDB taxonomy): Bacteria > Actinomycetota > Actinomycetes > Streptosporangiales > Streptosporangiaceae > Spirillospora > Spirillospora kijaniata. Next base: position 7,251 of record NZ_BCQR01000003.1, on the reverse strand, counting down.
TAGCCCCCTGCACCTGCTGGTGGATTTCGAGCTGGACACCTCGGAGTTCTCCTGATGGCCGGTCAGGCCGACCAGTCGTGGGGGCCCAGGACGTAGCCCTTCGCGGTGGAGTGCAGGTGGTTGGCCGAGACCAGGCGGCTCAGGGCCGCCCAGATGTCCTCCTCCGGCCGGTCGATCAGGGTCCTCAGCGTGTCGATGTCGGCGGCGCCGCCGCCCTTGTCGATCTCCGCGACCGTCTCGTAGACCTGGAGCTCGAAGTCGGTGAGGGACTGCACGTCGTCGCGTTCGTTGTCCATGCGGGCGGCGTTCCCCGAACGGGGGCGTCCCTACCCTCGGCGCCCCCGGGACGCGGCGTCAGCCGTAGCGCCTCATCTCGTGGAAGAAGCCCGGGACCTCCTGGAGCCCGCCCGTGGCGGCGACCCGGTCGTACACGTACTTGGCCACCGCGAGGTCCAGCACGCCCAGCCCGAACGGCGAGAAGACCACCGGCCGGTCCGCCGGGGGAGTGACCCGGCCGGTCAGCACGTCGTACAGGGTGCCGTCCACGAAGTCGCGGTGGCCGACCCTCTGCTCGGCCAGGTGCGGGGAGGTGCCGGCCTTCAGGCAGTGCTCGACGTCGTCGACGACGTTGCACGACGACAGGATGATCTCGGGGGAGAGGTCGCGCAGCGACACGTGCAGGACCAGGGGGTTGTGGGCGAACCACGCCGGGTCGGTCACGTGCGGCTCGCCCGCCACCGTCGCGAACACGACGAGGTCGCAGGAGCGGACCAGCGGCTCGGGCGCGTCGTGGATCGTGACCTCGCCCTTCTCGGTGCGTTCCAGGTAGCCCCGGAACCCCTCGGCGTGCTCCCGCGACAGGTCGTGGACGTGCAGCTCGTCGAACGCGAAGCCGTTGGCCGCCAGGTAGGTGTGGACGTAGCGCGCGATCAGCCCGGCGCCGAAGAAGCCGGCCCGGCGGGGCCGGTCGCCGCGGGCGTCCGCCAGGCGCGCGGCGGCCAGCGCGGCGGAGGCGGCGGTGCGGGCCGCCGAGATGATGGAGCTCTCCAGGCACGCGAACGGGTAGCCGGTCTCGGCGTCGTTGAGGATCAGCACGGCCGAGGCGCGCGGGATGCCGTTCGCGACGTTGCCGGGGAACGAGGAGATCCACTTCATGCCGTGCACGTTCACCTCGCCCCTGACCGACGCGGGCAGCGCGATGATCCGGTCGGAGGGGCGGTCGGGGAAGCGCAGGAAGTAGGAGTCGGGGTTGACCGTCAGGCCCTCGCCGTGCAGCCGGTAGGCCGCCTCGACCATCGCGGTGACCCGCTCCTCGCGCCCGTGGACGGCCTCGTGGACCTGGGCTCCGGAGATCACGGCGAACGAAGGCTGGGGCATGGCACGGCTCCGTGGGGTGTCGGGGTGGTCAGGCGCCGCGGACGCCGGCGCCCGGGACGGGCAGTTGGTCGACCAGTCCGGCGAAGTTCTCGCGCAGCCAGTTCTCCTCGTAGATGGAGTCCAGGTAGCGTTCGCCGAGGTCGGGGGCGAGGGCGACGGCGACGGGCCGCGCGCCGGGGCGGTGCTCGGCCAGCCAGCGCGCCGCGCCCGCCACGACCGTGCCGGTCGAGCCGCCGAACAGGAAGCCCTTGGCGGCCAGCGCGTGCACGGTGCGGATCGTGTCGCCCTCCGGGACGTGCACCACGTCGTCGATGAACGACTCGTCGACCAGCTCCGGCCGGGCGGAGGTGCCGAGGCCGGGCACCATGCGGCGCTCGGGGATGCCGCCGAACGTCACCGACCCCACCGCGTCGACCGCGACGACGGTGACCGGCCGCCCGTGCTCGCGGAAGTACCGCGCGCATCCCATCAGAGTCCCGGTGGTGCCCGCGCCGACGAACAGGACGTCGAGGTCGGGGAACGCCTTGTCGATCGCGGGCGCGGTGCCCTCGTAGTGCGCGAGCCAGTTGGCGGGGTTGGCGTACTGGTTCAGCCACACGTACCCGCCGGACTCCACCAGGCCCCGCACGTACCGGATGCGGCTCTCCAGGAAGCCGCCGTTGCCGTCGGGCCGGGTGATGACCCGCACCTCGGCGCCGAGGGCCCGCATCACCCGCACCGAGGCGGGGTTGCAGCGCGGGTCGGTGACGCACACGAACCGGTAGCCCCGGCTCGCGGCGATGATCGACAGGGCGACGCCGAGATTCCCCGACGACGACTCGATGATCGTCGCGCCGGGGGCCAGCCGCCCGTCGCGCTCGGCGGCGGCGACCATCGCGACGGCGGCCTTCAGCTTCACCGAACCGGCGAAGTTGAACCCCTCGCACTTGAGGAACAGCGGCGGGCCGAGAACCGGCCGCAGGTCGACGTACAGGTCCTCGACATTGAATTCCAGCGGCGAGTTTATGATGGGCACGCTGCCATCCTCGAACGAATGCCAATGGCCGTTTCCGGGGAAACGCAGCCGTCCATTCTCCGGCGTGGCGGAGAATATCCGGAAAGCAATTTGCGGCCGTTCCCCCGTCTGCTCCGAAGTTCGCCGCCGGACCGTTGGCCGAACCGTGGCGGAGCATCACGGTACCTTCGGGCATGTCGCCCCGCAACCCCCTACTTACCAGCTAGTAGGCCGCTATGCGATGATTCTCGCCCGCTTACGGCGAGGGCGGACATAAGCTGGGCCGCCCGCCTATTCGGCGATGACGGTCGATCAGTTTCGCATCACGGAGAGTGAACATGGACGCTCGCGGACCCGTCGGCGAACGGCTGCTGACCCGCGACGGGCTGCCGGTGCTGCCGGTCCCCGCCGCCGAGGTCGAGCGGGCCCGGGAGCTCACCGCGCGGCACGGCATGAGCAGCGCCCGCGAGGTCGACCTGGCCGATCCCGTCATCACCCGCGTGGAGCGGTTCGCCGCCGAGCGCGACCGTCCCGCCGTCACCGACGCGGCGCGCTCCCTCACCTACGGGGAGCTGGCGGCCGAGGCCCGCCGCATCGCCGCCCTGCTGGAACGCGAGGGCGTCGCGCCCGGCACCGTCGTCGGCGTCGGCGGCGCCCGCAGCGCCGCCGTGGTCGCGGCGTTCCTGGCGATCGAGCTGGTCGGCGCGGTGTACGTGCCCGCCGACGAGACCTGGCCCGCCGGGCGCGTCCGCGACGTCCTCGCCCAGGCGGGCGCGACGGTCCTGCTCGCCGTGGACGAGGGCGAACCCGCCCCGGCGCTGCGGGAGGGCGCCGCCGCGGCGCAGGTGCGCGTGGTCCCGGTCCGGGAGGCGGACGCCCTGGACCCCTGGCCGGGCGACCCGCGCCTGGACTCCCTGGACCGGCCCCGCTACGTGCTGTTCACCTCCGGGTCCACCGGCCGCCCCAAGGGCGCGGTCGTCGAGCACCAAGGCATGGTCAACCATCTCCACGCCAAGATCGTGGACCTGGGGCTGACCGGCGCGGACGCGGTCGCCCAGACCGCCCCGCTCGGCTTCGACATCTCGGTCTGGCAGATGCTGTGCCCGCTGCTGGTCGGCGGCCGGGTCGACGTGGTCGGCGACGAGGTGGCGCACGACCCGGTGGCGTTCGCCCGCGCGGTCGACGAGCGGGGGACCACCGTCGTCGAGCTGGTCCCGACCATGGTCCGCCACCTGCTGGACGACCTGCCGCACGCCCCCGAGGGCTCGCTGTCGTGCCTGCGCTGGATGATCGCCACCGGCGAGGAGCTGCCCACCGAGCTGTCGCGCCGCTGGCTGGCGGCCATGCCGCACGCCCGCCTGCTCAACGCCTACGGCCCCACCGAGTGCTCCGACGACGTCACCCACCACACCGTGACCGCCGGCGACCTGGAGCTGCTGCGCCTGCCGATCGGGGTGCCGGTCGTCAACACCCAGCTCTACGTGCTGCGCGAGGAGGACGACGGCACCTGGGCGGCCTGCGACATCGACGAGACCGGCGAGCTGTTCGTCGGCGGCGTCTGCGTCGGCCGGGGCTACCTGGGCGACCACGAGCGCACCCGCGACGCGTTCTTCCGGGACCCGTTCGGGGCGACCCCGACCGGCCGCCTGTACCGCACCGGCGACGCCGTCCGCCTGCTGCCGCCCGGCGCGGGCGGGGACCCCCGGCCCACGCTCCAGTACCTGGGCCGCGTCGACCGGCAGGTGAAGATCTCCGGGGTCCGCATGGAGCTGGGCGAGATCGAGGCGGTCCTGCAACGCCACCCGGCGGTCGGCGCGGCCGCCGTCGTGGTCCACGACTATCCGGCCTGACATCACCTGATATCACCCTCCGTAATCACGTTGGCCGGGTTCGGTCGTCAACCTTTGTCATCGGCCGAGCGTCGATCCCGGCGTCCCACCCGCCAACTGGTGATCCTTTGTCACGCGCGTGAGTAATGCGCGGGTTCAACTTCTACTTTCGGGGGGATTGCGAGGCATGTGACGGGCTGGTTAACTGTGGCTCCGCTACTGCCGAGTAGCCACACGGGCCGCCGGTCGCGTGCGCGCGGCACGATTCGGAGAGGGACGGGGGGAAAGGGGACCGCAGCGGCCCGGAGTTCACAGTTCCGTCTTCTTTTCCCGCGCCCCGGGCCACCGGAACGGCCCCGCTCCCGGGCATCGCCGAAACCCCCTCCGACCGGGAAAGTGCTGTTGATGTCGTCCTCCGAGTTCGTTCCTCTCTCCGCCGCCCAGCAGAGCGTCTGGTACGCGCAGCAACTGACGCCGGAGACGCCGATCCATATCGGGCTCTACATCGAGATCGAGGGGCCGGTCGACCACGGGCTGCTGGACCGGGTGGCGCGGATCGCCTCCCACGAGCTGGAGGCGATGCACATCCGCCTCGTCGAACGCGACGGAATGGCCGTCCAGCAATTCCTGGAACCGCACGCGACCATTCCGCTGGTCGACCTGAGCGACGCCGCCGACCCGCGCGCCGCCGCCCGCGCCTGGATCGACGCGCGGATGGCCGAGCCGCTGCCGCTGGACGACGAGCGCCTGTACCGCACCGCGCTGCTGCGCCTGGCCGGGGACCACCACTGGTGGTGGATCCGCTCGCACCACATCCTCCAGGACGGCTTCTGCGGCCCGATCCTCAGCCACCGCGCCGCCGAGCTCTACACGACCCTGGCCGACGGCGGCGAGTACGAGCCGACCAGGCTCGGCGACTACCGGGCGCTGCTCGCCGAGGAGGCCGGGTACCGCGCGTCGGAGAGGTTCGAACGGGACCGCGCCTACTGGACCGAACGGTTCGCCGACCGGCCGGTGGCGGTCGGCCTGGCCGAGGGCACGGCGCCGCCGACCGCCGACTACCTCGCCCGCACCGTCACCGTCCCGCCGGAGCAGACCGAGGCCCTGGCCGTCGGGTCGCGCCGGCTGCGCACCGCCACCCAGGGCCTGGCGATCGCCGCGACCGCCGCCTACGTGGCGGGCATGACCGGCACCCGGGACGTCATCCTCGGCCTGGCCGTCACCGGCCGCACCACGCGACTGGCGCGCGAGACCCCGGCGATGATGTCGTCGATCCTGCCGCTGCGCGTCGAGGTCCGCCCCGACATGACGGTCGAGGAGCTGGTCCGCACCGTCACCCGCGCCTCCGCCCGCGCCCTGCGCCACCAGCGGTACCGCCGCGAGGACCTGCTGCGCGACCTGAAACTGCTGGGCGACCGGCAGCACCGCCTGTACGGCCCGGTCGTCAACATCATGGCGTTCGACTACCGGCTGGACTTCGCCGGGACACCGGGCCGCATGCACGCCCTCACCATCGGCCCGATCGACGACCTGGCCGTCAACATCTACGACAACCTCGACGGCAACGGCCTGCGCGTCGACTTCGAGGCCCACCCCGACCTGTACACCGCGTCCCAGGTCGCCGGGCACCAGGACCGCTACGTCCGCTTCCTGCGCGCCCTCGCCGACGCCGACCCGGCCACGCCGCTGCGCGAGGTGGGGCTGCTCGACGACGCCGAACGCCGCCGCGTCCTGCACGAGTGGAACGACACCGCCCTGGACGTCCCGCCCGCCGTCCTCCCCGACCTGATCGAGGCGCAGGCCGCCCGCACCCCGGACGCGACCGCCGTCGTCGCGGGCGACACCGAGCTGACCTACGCCGAGCTGAACGCCCGCGCCAACCGGCTGGCCCGCCACCTGATCGGCCTCGGCGTCGGCCCCGAGGACTTCGTCGGCCTGGCCCTGCCCCGCGGCGCCGACCTGCTGGTGGCGGCGCTGGCGATCCTCAAGGCGGGCGCGGCCTACCAGCCGGTCGACCCGTCCTACCCGCCCGACCGCGTGGCGATGATGCTGGCGGACGCCGCCCCCGCCTGCGTGATCACCAGCGCCGGTGCCGACCTGCCCGGTGCCGACCTGCCCGGTGCCCCCCGCCGCGTCGAGCTGGACGCCCTGGACCTGACCGGCGTCCCCGGCGGGAACGTCACCGACGCCGACCGGGTCCGCCCCCTGCGCCCGGACAACCCGGCCTACGTCATCTTCACCTCCGGGTCCACCGGCCGCCCCAAGGGCGTGGTCGTCACCCACGCCAACGTCGTGGACTTCGTCGCCTCCACCGTCGCCGACTACCCGCCCGAGCGCCTCGGCCGGGTGCTGTTCGCCAGCTCCCTCAACTTCGACGTCTCGGTGATCGAGTGGATCGTCCCGCTCACCGCCGGCGGCTGCGTCGAGGTCGTGCGCGACCTGCTGGAACTCGCCGACCGCGGCGGCTGGCGCGGCACCCTGGTCGCCGCGGTGCCGTCGGCGATGGCCGCGACGCTGGCGCGCGGCGGCCTCAAGCTCGACGTCGGCGACATCGCCCTCGGCGGCGAGGCCCTGCCGCCCCGCCTGCTGCGGGACCTGCGCGCCCTCGCCCCGCACGCGCGCGTCTCCAACATCTACGGCCCCACCGAGACGACCGTCATCGTCACCGACTGGTTCGACGACGGGAACCCCGACGCCCGCGCGCCGATCGGCGGCCCCATGCGCAACGTGCGCGCCTACGTGCTGGACGAGGCGCTGCGCCCCGTCCCGGCCGGCGTCCCCGGCGAGCTGTACCTGGCGACGCCCGGCCTGGCGCGCGGCTACCTCGGCCGCCCCGACCTGACCGCCGAACGGTTCGTGGCGTGCCCGTTCGGCGCGCCCGGCGAACGCATGTACCGCACCGGCGACCTGGTCCGCTGGAACGACGACGGCGAGCTGGAGTACCTGGGCCGCCTGGACCACCAGGTGAAGGTCCGCGGGTTCCGCATCGAGCTCGGTGAGATCGAGGCCGCCCTCACCGGCCACCCCGGTGTGGGGCAGTGCGTGGCCGCC
>NZ_BCQR01000002.1 GCF_001552175.1 Actinomadura kijaniata NBRC 14229 | reverse complement strand
GCCCTGGACCCGGCGGCGCTGCGCGCCCACGCCGGCCGGACGCTGCCCGAGTACATGGTCCCCGCCGCGATCATGGTGCTGCCGGAGCTCCCGCTGAACCCGGCCGGGAAGCTGGACCGGGGGGCGCTGCCCGAGCCGGTGCTCGTCGCCGCCACCGGGCGCGGCCCGCGCGACGACCGCGAGGAGATCCTGTGCGGGATCGTCGCGGAGGTGCTGGGGCTGCCGCGCGTCGGCATCGACGACGACTTCTTCGACCTCGGCGGCGACTCGCTGAAGGCCACCCGCGTGGTGGCGCGCGCCCGCGCCGCGCTGGGCGCCGAGCTGCCGGTGCGCGCGCTGTTCGAGGCCCCGACCGTCGCCGGGCTCGCCGAGCACGTCGCGGCCGGGACCGGACCGGTCCGCCCCGCGCTGACCCCGGCCGCGCGCCCCGACCCGCTGCCGGTGTCCCACGCCCAGGAACGCCTGTGGTTCCTCAACCGCCTCGAAGGGCCGACCGCCACCTACAACATGCCGATCCCGCTGCGCCTCACCGGCGAGATCGACCCCGGCGCGGTGCGCGCCGCGCTCCGCGACGTCGTGGCCCGGCACGAGCCGCTGCGGACGCTGTTCGACGAGGTGGACGGCGCGCCGGCGCAGCGCGTCCTGGACCCCGGGGACGCCGACCCGCGGCTGCTGGTCGGCGAGGTCGTCGCCGGGGACGTGCGCGGCGCGCTGTTCGCGGACGCCACCCGCGGCTTCGACCTGGCCACCGACCTGCCGATCCGCGCCCACCTGTACCGGCTCGGCCCCGACGAGCACCTGCTGCTGCTGGTCCTGCACCACATCGCGGGCGACGGCTGGTCCCTGGCCCCGCTCGCCCGCGACGTCATCACCGCCTACCTGGCCCGCCGCGAGGGCCGCGCCCCCGACTGGGCGCCGCTGCCGGTCCAGTACGCCGACTACGCCCTCTGGCAGCGCGCGCTGCTCGGCGACGAGGACGACCCGGACAGCCTGGCCGCCCGCCAGATCGCCCACTGGCGGCGGGCCCTGTCCGGCCTGCCCGACCAGACGCCGCTGCCGACCGACCGGCCGCGCCCCGACCGCGCCTCCTACCGGGGTGGCCAGGTCGCGTTCACGCTGCCGCCGGAACTCCACCGGGACCTGACCGCGCTGGCCCGCGACCACCAGGTCAGCCTGTTCATGGTGCTCCAGGCCGCGCTCGCCGCGCTGCTCACCCGCCTGGGGGCGGGCACCGACGTCCCGATCGGGTCGCCGGTCGCGGGCCGCACCGACGAGGCCCTGGACGACCTGGTCGGCGTGTTCGTCAACACCCTGGTCCTGCGCACCGACACCGGCGGCGACCCCGCGTTCGCCGAGCTGCTGGCCCGCGTCCGCGACACGGACCTGGCCGCCCACGCCCATCAGGACGTCCCGTTCGAGCGCCTGGTGGAGGTGCTGAACCCGCCGCGCCACCTGGGCCGCCACCCCCTGTTCCAGGTCATGCTGACCCTGCAGAACAACCCGGTGGCGAGCGTCGAGCTGCCCGGTCTGACCGTCGAGGTCGAGCCGGTGGACGCCGGGGTCGCCAAGTTCGACCTGGAGTTCCTGCTGGAGGAGTCGCGCGACGGCTCCGGCGGCCTGGCCGGGACCGTCGAGTACGCCCGCGACCTGTTCGACGCCGCGACCGTCGAGCGGTTCGCGGCCTGGTACCGGCGGGTCCTGGAGGCGGCCGTGGAGTCGCGCGGCGCGGTCACCGTCACCGGCCTGGACCTGCCCGGCATCGAGGAGCACCGCACCACGGCGCCCGTCCCGATCACCCCCGCGCCCGCCGCCGAGGCCACCGTCAAACGCCTGGTCGCCTACGTCGTCGCCAAGCCCGGCCAGACGGCCGACCCCGAGGAGCTGCGCGCCCACGTCCGCGCCCACCTGCCCGAGTCGATGGTCCCGGCCGCCGTCGTGCTGCTCGACGAGATGCCGCTGACCCCCAACGGCAAGGTCGACGTCAAGGCGCTGCCCCGACCCGGGATCACCGCGCCGCGCGCCGCCTACCGCGCCCCCCGCGACGAACGCGAGCGGGCCGTCGCCGCCGTCTTCGCCGACCTGCTCGGCCTGGACCGCGTCGGGATCGACGACGACTTCTTCGCCCTCGGCGGCAACTCGCTGATCGCCATGCGGGTCGTCAGCCGCGTCCGCCGCGTCCTGGCGGTCGAGCTCCCGGTCCGCGCGCTGTTCGAGGCCCCGACCGTCGCCGCCCTCGCCGCGCTGCTGGGCGAGGCCGGGACCGGACGCGACCGCCCGGCGCTGGAGCCGCGCGACCGCCCCGACCCGCTGCCGGTGTCCTACGCGCAGAACCGGCTGTGGTTCCTCAACCGCTTCGAGGGCCCGTCGGCCACCTACAACATGCCGCTCGCGCTGCGCGTCACCGGCGCGCTCGACGCCGACGCGCTCCAGGCCGCGCTCGGCGACGTCGTCGCCCGCCACGAGTCGCTGCGCACGATCCTCCCCGACAGCGGGGGAGTGCCGCGCCAGCACATCCTGGACCCGGCCGCCGCCCGCCCCGAACTCCACGTCACCGACACCGCCGCCGCCGAACTGCCCGCGCACCTGGGCATGGCCGCCGGGTACGCGTTCGACATCTCCGCCGAACCCCCGATCCGCGCCCACCTGTACCGGCTCGGCGGCGACGAGCACGTGGTGCTGCTGCTGATGCACCACATCGCCGGGGACGGCTGGTCCCTGGCGCCGCTGGCCCGCGATGTCGTCACCGCCTACGCGGCCCGCGCCGAGGGCCGTGCGCCGGACTGGGCGCCGTTGCCGGTGCAGTACGCGGACTACACGCTCTGGCAGCAGGAGTTGTTCGGCTCCGAGGACGATCCGGGCAGCCTGATCTCGAAGCAGATCGCGTTCTGGCGCGACGCCCTGGCCGGGCTGCCCGAGGAACTGGACCTGCCGACCGACCGGCCCCGCCCCGCCGAGGCGAGCCACCGCGGCGGCACCACCCGCTTCACCCTGCCCGCCGGCGTCCGGGCCCGGCTGAACGAGGTCGCCCGGGAGACCGGCGCGAGCCCGTTCATGGTCGCGCAGGCCGCGTTCGCCGCGCTGCTCACCCGCCTGGGCGCGGGCACCGACATTCCGATCGGATCGCCGGTCGCGGGCCGTACCGATGAGGCCCTGGACGACCTGGTCGGCATGTTCGTCAACATGCTGGTCTTCCGCACCGACACCAGCGGTGATCCGACGTTCCGGGAGCTGGTCGCGCGCGTCCGGGAGACCGACCTGGCCGCCTACGCCCACCAGGACGTCCCGTTCGAGCGCCTGGTGGAGGTGCTGAACCCGCCGCGCCACCTGGGCCGCCACCCCCTGTTCCAGGTCGGCCTGACGTTCCAGAACAACCCCGAGGCCCGGCTCGAACTCCCCGGCTTCACCGCGCGGGCCGAACCGCTGCACGCCGGGGTGTCCCGCTTCGACCTGCTGATGGTCCTCACCGAGACCGACGACGGACTCGCCGGGGAACTGGAGTACGCGCTCGACCTGTACGACCCGGCGACCGCCGCCACGCTGGCGGAGCGGTTCACGCGCCACCTGACGGCCCTGCTGGAGGACCCGGACGCCCGGATCGGCGCGGCCGACGTCCTCGCCCCCGCCGAACGCGCCACCATCCTGGACGAGTGGGCGGGCGGCACGGCCCCGACCGGCGGCGACGCCGCCACGCGGGCGACGCTCCCGGCCCTGTTCGAGGCGCGGGCGGCCGAACGGCCGGACGCCCCGGCGGTCACGTTCGAGGGCACCACCCTCACCTACGGCGAGCTGAACGCCCGCGCCAACCGCCTGGCCCGCTACCTGGCCGCCCGCGAGATCGGCCCCGAGGGGTTCGTGGCGCTGGCGCTGCCGCGCTCGGTCGAGCTGGTCGTGGCGGTGCTGGCGGTGCTGAAGGCGGGCGCGGCCTACGTCCCGATCGACCCGGACCACCCGGCCGACCGCACCGCCCTCATGCTCGACGACGCCGGACCGGTGATCGCGATCACCACGGGCGCGGCGGGCGGGGCGCTGCCCGAGGACCTGCCGCGCGTCCTGCTGGAGGACGACGCGCACGCGGCCTACCTGGACACCGACCTCACCGACGCCGACCGCGTCCGCCCGCTCGACCCCGGCCACCCCGCGTACGTGATCTACACGTCCGGTTCGACGGGGCGTCCCAAGGGCGTGGTGGTCCCGCACCAGAACGTGGTGCGGCTGCTGCGGTCCACGGAGCAGTGGTTCGATTTCAACGCCGACGATGTGTGGACGTTGTTCCACTCGTATGCGTTCGATTTCTCGGTGTGGGAGCTGTGGGGTTCCTTGCTGTACGGCGGTCGCCTGGTCGTCGTTCCTTACCTGACCTCTCGTTCGCCCGAGGACTTCCTGCGGCTGCTGGCGGCGGAGAAGGTCACGGTCCTGAACCAGACGCCGTCGGCCTTCTACCAGCTCATGGCGGCCGACCGGGACAACCCGGGCCGGGACCTGGCCCTGCGCTACATCGTCTTCGGCGGTGAGGCGCTGGAGCTGGGCCGTCTGGACGACTGGTACTCCCGTCACGCCGACGATGCTCCGGTGCTGGTCAACATGTACGGCATCACCGAGACCACGGTCCACGTGTCGTACCTGGCCCTGGACCGTGCCTCCGCGGCCACCGCCTCCGGCAGCGTGATCGGCGTCGGCATCCCCGACCTGCGCGTCTACGTGCTCGACGGCCATCTCCAGCCGGTCCCTCCCGGAGTGGTCGGCGAGCTGTACGTCGCGGGAGCGGGCCTGGCGCGCGGCTACCTCGACCGTCCCGGCCTCACCGCCGAACGCTTCGTCGCGAACCCGTTCGGCGCGCCCGGCACCCGCATGTACCGCACCGGCGACCTCGGCCGCTGGCTGCCGGACGGCCGCCTGGAGTACCTGGGCCGTTCCGACCAGCAGGTCCAGCTACGCGGCTTCCGCATCGAGCTCGGCGAGATCGAATCGGCGCTCGTCGCCCACGACGCGGTCTCCGACGCCGCCGTCGTCGTCCGCGAGGACGTCCCCGGCGTCAAACGCCTGGTCGCCTATGTCGTCTATGTCGTCGCCGACGACCACGACCCGGCCGCGCTCCGCCGCCACCTGGCCGGACGCCTCCCCGACCACATGGTTCCGGCGGTGTTCACGGCCCTCGACGCGCTGCCGCTGACCGTCAACGGCAAGCTCGACCGCAAGGCGCTTCCCGCACCCGATCTCTCCGCCCGTGTGTCCTCCCGGGCCCCGCGTACTCCGGAGGAGGAGGCTCTTGCGGCGTTGTTCGCGGAGGTTCTGGGTTTGGAGCGGGTGGGGGCGGAGGACGGGTTCTTCGATCTGGGCGGTGATTCGATCATCGCGATCCAGTTGGTGTCGCGGGCGCGCCAGTCGGGTCTGGTCATCACGCCTCGTGATGTGTTCCAGCACCAGACCGTCGCCGAACTGGCCGCCACCGCCCGGCCCGTCGGCGAGGGGGAGGAGATCGAGGCCGAGGCCCCCGGCACCGCCGTCGGCCCCGTCCCGGTCACGCCGATCGTCGCCTGGCTGCGGGACCGCGCCGGCGGCGACGCCGACCTGATCGCCGGGTTCCACCAGGCGACGGTGCTGCGCACCCCCGCCGGGCTCGGCCTGGAGGCGCTCGCGGACGCGTTCCAGAAGGTCGTCGACCATCACGACGTGCTGCGGCTGCGCCTGGACGTCGACGGCGACCGGTGGCAGCCGGTGGTCCGCCCGGCCGTCTCCGTCGAGGACCTGGTGACCCGCGTGGACGTCGCGGGCCTGGACGCCGACAAGCTCGCCGACGTCGTCGCCGAGCAGGCCGCCGCCGCCCGCGACCGCCTCGACCCCGTCAACGGCGTCATGGCGCAGCTCGTCTGGCTCGACGCGGGCGACGCCCAGGGCCGCCTGCTCGTCCTGCTGCACCACCTGGTCGTGGACGGGGTGTCGTGGCGGATCCTGCTGCCCGACCTGGTGACCGCCTGGGCCGGGGGAGAACTCCAGCCGGTCGGGACCTCCTTCCGCCGCTGGGCGCAGCGCCTGACCGCCGCCGCCTCCGACCCGGCCCGCACCGCCGAGCTCGACACCTGGCTCGACATCGTGGACGGCCCGAACGCGCCGCTCGGCGACCGCGCCCTCGACCCCCGCGTGGACGTCGCGGCCCGCGCCCGCTCCCTCACCCTGGAGCTGCCCGCCGACGTCACCGGGCCGCTGCTGACCGACGTGCCCGCCGCGTTCCACGGCCGCGTCAACGACGCCCTGCTCACCGGCCTCGCCCTCGCCGTCGCGCACTGGCGGAGGGCGCGCGGCGGCCGGGGCACCGGCGTGCTGGTGGACCTGGAGGGCCACGGACGCGGGGACGCGGTGCCGGGCGTGGACCTGTCGCGCACGGTCGGCTGGTTCACCTCGATCCACCCGGTCCGCCTGGACGCCGGGACCGCCGACTGGGCCGAGGTCGCCGCGGGCGGCGCGGCCGCCGGGACCGCCCTGAAGAAGGTCAAGGAGCAGCTCCGCGCCGTGCCGGGCGACGGCATCGGCTACGGCCTGCTGCGCCACCTCGACCGGGAGGCCGCCGAGGAGCTCGCCGAAGCGCCGCCCGCGCAGATCGCGTTCAACTACCTCGGCCGGATCCCCGCCGGGGCCGCGCCCGGCGACGGCGGCGGCGACTGGACGCTCGCCCCCGAGGAGCCCCCGGCGGGGGAGGACCCGCGGCTGCCGATGGCCCACGCCCTGGAGATCAACGCGATCACCCGGGACCGGGCCGGCGGCCCGGTGCTGTCGGCGACCTGGACCTGGCCGGACGGCCTGCTGGCCGAGGACGAGGTGCGGGCCCTGGCCGGGCACTGGGCCACCGCGCTGCGCGGCCTGGTCGCGCACGTCGCGGACGGCGGCGACGGCACCGGCCCGGTGGGCGGCTTCACCCCGTCGGACCTGCTGGTCGACCTGGACCAGACCGAGATCGACAAACTTCAGGACGCGTGGAGGAAGCAGCAGTGAACCGGGGGGACCTGGAGGACATCCTGCCGCTGTCGCCGTTGCAGCAGGGGTTCTTCTTCCACGCGCTGTTCGACGACGCCGACGCCGACGTCTACACCGCGCAGATCGCGCTGGAGCTGGAGGGCCCGCTCGACGCCGCCGCGCTGCGGACCGCCGCCGCGACCCTGCTGCGGCGGCACTCCAACCTGCGGGCCGCGTTCTGGCACGAGGACCTGTCGCGGCCCGTCCAGGTCATCCCGCGCGGCGTCGAACCGCCGTGGGAGGAGGTCACGGTCGCGTCGGAGGCCGAGGCCGACGCGGTCGTGGCCCGGGAGCGCGCCCGCCCGTTCGACCTCACCGATCCGCCGCTGCTGCGGTTCGTCCTGGTGCGGATCGCCCCGGACCGCCACCGGCTGATCCTCACCAACCACCACATCCTGCTGGACGGCTGGTCCACGCCGGTGCTGGCGACCGAGCTGTTCGCGCTCTACCTCCAGGGCGGCCACGACACCGGCTTCCCGCGCGTCACCCCCTACAAGAACTACCTGGCGTGGCTGTCCCGGCAGGACCGCGCCGCCGCCGAGGACGCCTGGCGGCGCGCCCTGGACGGCGTCGACGGGCCGAGCCTGGTCGCCCCCGAGGCGGCGGGCCGCCCGCCCGTGCCGCCCGCCCGGACCGCCACCACCCTGGACGCGCGGCTGACCAAGCGGCTGACCCGCGCCGCCCGCCGCCACGGCGCAACCCTGTCCACCGTGCTCCAGGCCGCGTGGGGCCTGACGCTGGGCCGGACGCTGGGCCGCGACGACGTGGTGTTCGGCGCGGCCGTCTCCGGCCGCCCGCCCGAGCTGCCCGGCGTCGAGCAGATGATCGGCCTGTTCATCAACACCATCCCGGTCCGCGTGCGGCACCGGCCCGGCGAGTCCCTGGGCGAGCTGCTGGAACGCCTCCAGGACGAGCAGACCGAACTGCTGCCGCACCACCACCTCGGCCTCACCGACGTCCAGCGGGCCGCCGGGCACAACGGCACGCTGTTCGACACGATGACGGTGCTGGAGAACTACCCGTTCGACCCCGACGCCGCGGCCGGGTCGCTGAACGGCCTCCGCGTCACCGGCTTCGAGTCCTACGACGCCACCCACTTCCCGCTGTCGTTCGTGGCGATCCCCGGCGACGAGCTGTCGCTGCGCCTGCACTACCGCCCCGACGTCTACGGACACGACGTCGCTGACGCGCTGCTGGCGCGGGCGCGGCGCTTCCTGGAGGCGTTCGCCGAGGACTCCGCGCGACCCGCCGGAGCGGTCGTCCTCACCGACGACGCCGAACGCGCCCGCCTGGACGCCTGGAACGCCACCGCCGCCGACCACCCCACCGGCACCCTCACCGACCTGTGGGAACGCCGGGCCGCCGCCACCCCCGACGCCATCGCCCTGGTCGCGGGGGACCGGCGCCTCACCTACGCCGAGCTGAACGTCCGCGCCAACCGCCTGGCCCACGAGCTCATCGCGCGCGGGATCGGCGCGGAGGACCGCGTCGCCCTCGTCCTGCCCCGCACCCCCGACCTCGTCACCGCCATCCTCGCGGTGCACAAGGCGGGCGCGGCGTACGTGCCGGTCGACCCCGAGTACCCGGCCGACCGGATCGCCGCGATGCTCGCCGACGCCGCGCCCGCCCTGGTGATCGACGCGGGCGGTGTCGCGGCCGCCCCCGGCCGCCCGGACCACGACCCCACCGACGCCGACCGGGTCCGCCCGGTGACCGGCGACAACGCCGCCTACGTGATCTACACGTCGGGATCGACGGGCCGCCCCAAGGGCGTCGTCGTCCCGCACGCCGGGGTCGTCAACTACTACGAGGCGCACCGCGCGACGTTCTTCGAACCCGCGGTCGCCGAGGCCGGGGGACGGCGGCTGCGGTTCGCGCACCTGGCGTCGTTCTCGTTCGACACCTCCTGGATGGGCCTGCTGTGGATGTTCCACGGCCACGAGCTCCACCTGATCGACGACGAGACGCGCCGCGACGTGACGGCGTTCGCCCGGTACGTCGACGCCACCCGCCTCGACCTGGTGAACGCCACCCCCTCCCACTTCCGGGCGCTGCGCGAGGCGGGCCTGCTCACCGCCGGACACCACCCCTCCCACCTGCTGCTCGGCGGCGAGGCGATCGACGGCGCGCTCTGGAACGACCTGCGCGCCCTGGAGGGGACCACGGTCCGCAACTTCTACGGACCCACCGAGTCGACCATCGACACCATGAACCAGCCGGTCACGGCGGGCGAACGCCCGGCGATCGGCTCCCCGCACCGCAACACCCGCGCCTACGTCCTGGACGCCGCGCTCCAGCCCGCGCCGGTCGGGGTGCCCGGCGAGCTGTACCTGGCGGGCGTCCAGCTCGCGCGCGGCTACCTGGACCGCCCCGACCTGACCGCCGAACGCTTCGTCGCCGACCCGTTCGGCGCGCCCGGCGACCGCATGTACCGCACCGGCGACCTGGCCCGGTGGACCGCCGACGGCACGATCGAGCACCTGGGCCGCGTCGACGACCAGGTGAAGATCCGCGGGTTCCGCGTCGAGCCCGGCGAGATCGAGAACGTGCTCGCCCGCTTCGAGGGCGTCGCCCAGGCCGCCGTGGTCGCCCGCGACGGACGGCTCGCGGCCTACGTCGTCCCCGCCACCGTGGACGTCGCGGCCCTGCGCCGGTACGCCGCCGCGCGGCTGCCGGACCACATGGTCCCGGCGATCACCGCGCTGGAGGCGCTGCCGTTGACGGTCAACGGCAAGCTCGACCGGGACGCGCTGCCGGAGCCCGGCGTCGCCGCGACCGTGTCCCGCGCCCCGCGCTCCCCGCGGGAGGAGATCCTGTGCGGGCTGTTCGCCGAGGTTCTCGGCGTCGCGAGGGTCGGCGTCGACGACGGCTTCTTCGACCTGGGCGGGGACTCGCTGGTCGCGACCCGCCTGATCAGCCGGATCCGGTCGGCGCTCGGCGTGGAGCTGCCGGTCCGCGCCCTGTTCGAGGCCCCCACGGTCGCGGGCCTCGCCGAACGCGTCGCCCGCCACGAGGAGCGGGCCGCCGGGACCGTCCGCCCGCCGCTGACCCGCGCCGAACGCCCCGACGTCGTCCCGCTGTCGTACGCGCAGCAGCGCCTGTGGTTCCTCAACCGCTTCGAGGGGCCGTCGGCGACGTTCGTCATGCCCGCCGCGCTCCGCCTGGACGGCGCGCTCGACGCCGCCGCCCTCGAAAGCGCGCTCGCCGACGTGGTGGCCCGCCACGAGACCCTGCGCACGATCTTCCCCGACGCCTCCGGCACCGCCCGGCAGCTCGTCCTCGACCCGGCCACCGCCCGGCCGCGCCTGCCGGTCACCGCCACCGACGAGACCCGCCTGCCGACGGAGCTGGCCGCCGAGGCCGGCCGGGGCTTCGACCTGTCGGTGGAGCCCCCGCTACGCGCCCGGCTGTTCCGGCTGGGGGAGGACCGGCACGTCCTGCTGCTGGTCCTGCACCACATCGCCGGGGACGGCTGGTCGATGGCGCCGCTGGCCCGCGACGTGATCACCGCCTACGCCGCCCGCGCCGAGGGCCGCGCCCCGGACTGGGCGCCGTTGCCGGTGCAGTACGCCGACTACACGCTCTGGCAGCGCGAGCTGTTCGGCTCCGAGGACGATCCCGGCAGCCTGATCTCGAAGCAGATCGCGTTCTGGCGCGACGCCCTGGCCGGGCTCCCCGACCGGCTCGAACTGCCCACCGACCGGCCCCGCCCCGCCGAGGCGAGCCACCGCGGCGGCACGGTCCCGTTCCACCTGGACCCCGACCTCCACCGGGCGCTGCTCGCGCTGGCCCGCGAGACCGGCGCGAGCCTGTTCATGGTCATGCAGGCCGCCTACGCCGCGCTGCTCACCCGGCTCGGCGCGGGCACCGACATCCCGATCGGGTCGCCGATCGCGGGCCGTACCGACGAGGCCCTGGACGACCTGGTCGGCATGTTCGTCAACATGCTGGTCCTGCGCACCGACACCAGCGGCGACCCGACGTTCAAGGAGTTGATCGCGCGGGTCCGGGAGGCCGACCTGGCCGCCTACGCCCACCAGGACCTCCCCTTCGAACGCCTGGTGGAGGTGTTGAACCCGGCCCGCTCCATGGCCCGCCACCCGCTGTTCCAGGTCGCGCTGACGTTCCAGAACAACCCCGAGGCGAAACTCGGACTCGACGGCCTCACCGGCGGCGCGCACCCCCTGCCGTCCGGCACGGCCAAGTACGACCTCTCCCTCCACCTGGAGGAACGCCACGACGCCGACGGCGCCCCCGCCGGGATCGACGCCGGGCTGGAGTACGCGCTCGACCTGTTCGACGCCGACACCGCCGCCTCCCTCGCGGCCCGCTTCCAGCGCCTGCTGCGCGAACTCGCCGACGCCCCCGACGCGCCCATCGGCACCGCCGAGATCCTCGACCGCGCCGAACGCCGCACGATCCTGCGCACCTGGGCGGGCGGCACCGCGACCGTGGACGCGCGCACCACCATCCCCGAGATCTTCGAAGCGGTGGTGACGGCGCACGCCGCGTCCCCGGCGGTCACGTTTGAGAGCACGACCCTCAGCTACGGCGAGCTGGAGGCCCGCGCCAACCGCCTCGCCCACCTGCTCATCGAACGCGGCGTCGGCCCGGAGCGGTTCGTGGCGCTGGCGCTGCCGCGCTCGGTCGAGCTGGTCGTGGCGGTGCTGGCGGTGCTGAAGGCGGGCGCGGCCTACGTCCCCATCGACCCCGACTACCCGGCCGACCGCATCGCCTACATGCTCGACGACGCCGAACCCGTGCTCGCCATCACCACGCGCGAGGCCGCCGCCGTCCTGCCCGACACGATCGACCGCCTCCTCATGGAGGAGGCCGAACGGCTCGGCCACATCGACTGCGACCCGACCGACGAGGACCGCGTCCGCCCCTTGCGCCCCGAGCACCCCGCGTACGTGATCTACACGTCCGGTTCGACGGGGCGTCCCAAGGGCGTGGTGGTCCCGCACCAGAACGTGGTGCGGCTGCTGCGGTCCACGGAGCAGTGGTTCGATTTCGGGCCGGACGATGTGTGGACGTTGTTCCACTCGTATGCGTTCGACTTCTCGGTGTGGGAGCTGTGGGGTTCCCTGCTGTACGGCGGTCGCCTGGTCGTCGTTCCTTACCTGACCTCTCGTTCGCCCGAGGACTTCCTGCGGCTGCTGGCGGCGGAGAAGGTCACGGTCCTGAACCAGACGCCGTCGGCCTTCTACCAGCTCATGGCGGCCGACCGGGACAACCCGGGCCTGGACCTGGCCCTGCGCTACATCGTCTTCGGCGGTGAGGCGCTGGAGCTGGGCCGTCTGGACGACTGGTACGCGCGGCATCCGGAGGACGCCCCGACCCTCGTCAACATGTACGGCATCACCGAGACCACGGTCCACGTGTCGTACCTGGCCCTGGACCGTGCCTCCGCGGCCACCGCCTCCGGCAGCATGATCGGCGTCGGCATCCCCGACCTGAAGATCTACGTCCTGGACGAACGCCTGCGGCCCGTCCCCCCCGGCGTGACCGGCGAGCTGTACGTCGCGGGCGCGGGCCTGGCGCGCGGCTACCTCGACCGTCCCGGCCTCACCGCCGAACGCTTCGTCGCGAACCCGTTCTCCAGGTCCGGCGAGCGCATGTACCGCACCGGCGACCTCGGCCGCTGGCTGCCGGGCGGCCGCCTGGAGTACCTGGGCCGTTCCGACCAGCAGGTCCAGTTGCGCGGCTTCCGCATCGAGCTGGGCGAGGTCGAGGCGGCCCTCGCCCGCCACGACTCGGTGGCCGACGCCGCCGTCGTCGTCCGCGACGGGCGGATGCTCGCCTACGCCGTGCCCGCCGACGGCGCGGAGATCGACCCGGCCGAACTGCGCCGCTTCGCGAACCGGACGCTGCCGGACCACATGGTCCCGGCCGCCGTCGTCCCGCTCGACGCGCTGCCCCTGACCTCCAACGGCAAGCTCGACCGCAAGGCCCTCCCCGACCCCGACTTCTCCGTCCGTGTGTCCTCCCGGGCCCCGCGTACTCCGGAGGAGGAGGCTCTCGCGGCGTTGTTCGCGGAGGTTCTGGGTTTGGAGCGGGTGGGGGCGGAGGACGGGTTCTTCGATCTGGGCGGTGATTCGATCATCGCGATCCAGCTGGTGTCGCGGGCCCGTCAGTCGGGTCTGGTCATCACGCCTCGTGATGTGTTCCAGCACCAGACCGTCGCCGAACTGGCCGCCGCCGCCCGGCCCGTCGGCGAGGGCGAGCGGTTCGAGGCCGAACCCCCGGGAACGGCCGTCGGCGTCGTCCCCGCCACCCCGATCATGCGGTGGTTCCAGGAGCTGACCGGCCCGGTGGACGACTACAGCCAGCGGATGCTGCTCCGGGTCCCGCCCGCGCTCGGCGCGGACCGGCTCGCCGCCGCGCTCCAGAAGGTCATCGACCACCACGACATGCTGCGGCTCCGCGTCGACCGCTCCACCCCGGAGTGGACGTTCGAGGTCACCGAGCCCGGCACCGTCGCCGCCGCCCCGCTGGTCCGCCGCGTGGACGTCACCGGCCTCACCGGCGACGCCCTCGACCGGGTCCTCCACGACGAGTCCCTGGCCGCGCGCCGCCGTCTCGACCCGGCGAGCGGCGTCATGGCGCAGCTCGTCTGGTTCGACGCGGGCGACGACGACTCCGGCCGCCTCCTGCTCACCCTCCACCACCTGGTCGTGGACGGGGTGTCGTGGCGGATCCTGCTGCCCGACCTGGTGACCGCCTGGGCCGGGGGAGAACTCCAGCCGGTCGGGACCTCCTTCCGCCGCTGGGCGCAGCGCCTGACCGCCGCCGCCTCCGACCCGGCCCGCACCGCCGAGACGGCGCTGTGGAACGACATCCTCGCCACCCCCGACCCGCTCCTCGGCACGCGCCCGCTGGACCCGGCGGCCGACACGTTCGGCACCGCCCGCCACCACACCATCACGCTGCCCCCCGAGATCACCGGGCCGCTGCTGACCGACGTGCCCGCCGCGTTCCACGGCCGCGTCAACGACGCCCTGCTCACCGCCCTGGCGCTGGCCGTCGCCGAGTGGCGGCGCGCCCGCGGGATCACCGACGACACCGCCGTCCTGGTGGACCTGGAGGGTCACGGACGCGAGGAGGTCGTTCCCGGCGTGGACCTGTCGCGCACGGTCGGCTGGTTCACCTCGATCCACCCGGTCCGCCTGGACGCGGGCGGCGTCGACTGGGCCGAGGCGGACGCCGGTGGACCGGCCGTCGGCACCGCGCTCAAGAGGATCAAGGAGCAGCTCCGCGAGATCCCCGACAACGGCGTCGGCCACGGCCTGCTCCGCCACGTCGCGGGCACGGTCGGACCGCACCCCCGCCCGCAGATCGCGTTCAACTACCTGGGCCGCGCCGCCGCCGGGGACGCCGCCGACTGGTCCCCGGCCGACCCGGCCGCGCTGGCGGGCGGCCAGGACGACGCCCTCGGCCTGGTCCACGCGATCGAGGTGAACGCCCACACCCGCGACCTGCCCACCGGCCCCGAGCTGACCGCCGAGTGGACGTGGGCGGACGCGCTGTTCGCCGAGGCCGACCTCACCGACCTGGCCGGCCGCTGGGCCGCCGCCCTGCGCGGCCTGGTCGCGCACGTCACCGGCGACGGCGCCGGGCCCGTCGGCGGCTTCACCCCCTCCGACCTGACCCTGGTGGACCTGGACCAGGACGAGATCGACGAACTGGCCGCCGAACTCGACGACGGGTTCGACGACGGCTTCGACGGCGAAGGGGAGCCCGACTGATGGCGGAACAGAGGAAGCAGTCGCAGCTCGAGGACGTCTGGCCGCTGTCGCCGCTCCAGCAGGGCCTGTTCTTCCACGCCCTGTACGGCGACGACGTCTACACCGCGCAGGTCGTCTTCGACCTCGAAGGCCCGCTGGACACCGCCGCCCTGCGCCGGGCCGCCGCCACCCTGCTGCGCCGCCACGCCAACCTGCGCGCCGGGTTCCGCCAGCGCAAGGAGGGCACCCCCGTCCAGATCGTCCACCGCCAGGTCAAGCCGCCCTGGCGGGACATCGACCTGTCGGCCCTCCCCGAGGCCGAACGCGAGGCCCGCGCCACCGAGATCGCCGACCGGGAGCGCGCCACCCCCTTCGACCCGGCCCGGCCGCCGCTGCTGCGCTTCGTGCTGGTGAGGATGGCCGACGACCGGCACCGGATGGTGTTCACCAACCACCACATCCTGCTGGACGGCTGGTCCACCCCGGTGCTCCAGACCGAGCTGCTCGCGCTCTACCTGGCGGGCGGCGACGACACCGGCATGCCGCGCGCCACCCCCTACAAGAACTACCTGACCTGGCTGTCGCAGCAGGACCGCGCCGCCGCCGAGGACGCCTGGCGGCGCGCCCTGGACGGCGTCGACGAGCCCACCCTCGTCGCCCCCGACGCGGCCGGGCCCGGCGCCGCCGCGCCCGGCCGCGTCCGCCGCCTGCTGTCCGCGGACCTGACCGCCGCGCTCCAGGACCGCGCCCGCGCGCACGGCGTCACCCTCAACACCGTCCTCCAGCTCGCCTGGGGCGTGCTGCTCGGCCGCCTCACCGGCCGCACCGACGTGGTGTTCGGCGCGGCGGTGTCGGGCCGCCCGCCCGAGCTGCCGGGCGTCGAGCGGATGATCGGCCTGTTCATCAACACGATCCCGGTCCGGGTCCGCGTCCGCCCCGCCGACACCGTGGCCGCCGCGCTGACCCGCCTCCAGGCCGAGCAGGCCGACCTGATGGCCCACCACCACGTCGGGCTCGCCGACATCCAGCGGCTGTCGGGCGTCGGCACGCTGTTCGACACGATGACGGTGCTGGAGAACTACCCGTTCGACCCGGACGCCGCCGGAACCGACCTGGGCGGCCTCACGGTCCGCCCGCACGACGGCTACGACGCCTCCCACTACCCCCTGGCGCTGGCCGCCGTCCCCGGCCGCCGTCTGGCGCTGCGCCTGGACCACCGCGCCGACCTGTACCCGGCCGCCGCCGCCGAACGCCTCGCCGACCGGCTCACCGCCGTCCTGGAGACGCTCGCCCACCGTCCGGACGCCCCGCTCGCCGCGATCGACGTCCTCGACGGCGCCGAACGCGACCGCCTCCTCACCGCCTGGCAGGGCGCCGACACCGGCCTGTCGCCCGACACCGTCACCGGCCGCTTCGCGCGCCTGGCCGCCGAACGCCCGGACGCCGTCGCGATCCGCGCCGCGGGCGCGTCGATCACGTTCGCCGAGCTCGACGCCCGCGCCAACCGCCTGGCCCGCCACCTGGTCGCCCTCGGCGTCACCCGCGAGACCCGCGTGGCGACGCTGCTCGACCGCTCCGCCGAGGTCGTCGTCGCGACCCTCGCGATCCTCAAGGCGGGCGGCGCCTACGCGCCGATCCACCACAGCTACCCCGACGACCGCGTCCAATGGGCGATCGACGAGGTGGCCGCCCCCGTCCTGCTCGTGGACGCCGCCACCGCGTCCCGCGCCGCCGCCCTCACCACCACCGCGCGGATCGTCGACGTCACCGACGTCACCGACGTCAGCGGCGACGCGACCGACCCCGGCGTTCCCGCCCACCCCGACCAGACCGCCTACGTGCTGTTCACCTCCGGCTCGACCGGCGTCCCCAAGGGCGTGATGATCCGCCACCGCGACGTGGTCGCGCTGGCCGACGACCCGCGGATGCGCGACGGCGCGCACGACCGCGTCCTGATGCACTCCCCGCACGCGTTCGACGCCTCCACCTACGAGATCTGGGTGCCCCTCCTCGCGGGCGGCACCGTCGTCGTCGCCCCGCCCGGCCGCGTCGACGCCGACGTCCTCGAACGGACCGTCCGGGACGAGCGGGTCACCGGCCTGTTCCTCACCACCACCCTGTTCAACCTGGTCGCCGAGGAACGCCCGCACGCGTTCGCGCCCCTCACCGAGGTGCTGACCGGCGGCGAGGCGGGCTCGGCGGCGGCGATGCGCAAGGTCCTGGCGGCCTGCCCCGGCACCGAGGTCGGCCACGTCTACGGCCCCACCGAGTGCACCACCTTCGCCACCCTCCTCGGGATGCGCGGCCCCCTCGCCGCGCCCGGCAACGGCACCCCGCTCGGCCGCCCCTGCGCCGGGATGCGCGTCTACCTGCTGGACGCGGGCCTCCAGCCCGTCCCGCCCGGCGTGGTCGGCGAGGCGTACATCGCCGGGCTCGGCACCGGCCGCGGCTACCTGGACCGCCCCGCCCTGACCGCCGAACGGTTCGTCGCCGACCCGTTCGGCAAGCCCGGCGAACGCATGTACCGCACCGGCGACCTGATGCGCTGGACCGAGAGCGGCGTCCTGGAGTACGTCGACCGCGCCGACCTCCAGGTGAAGATCCGGGGCTTCCGCGTCGAGCTCGGCGAGATCGAGGCGGCCCTCGCCGACCACCCCGCCGTGGCGAACGCCGCCGTCCTGGCCCGCGAGGACACCCCCGGCGTGAAACACCTGGTCGCCTATGTCGTCCCCGCCGCCCCGGCCGACCCCGCGGCGCTGCGCCGCCACCTGGCCGACCGGCTGCCCGAGTACATGGTGCCGTCGGCGTTCGTCCCGCTGGAGACGCTGCCGACCGGCCCGACCGGAAAACTGGACCGCGCCGCGCTGCCCGCCCCCGCGTTCGACGAGGCCGCCCTCGGCCGCGACCCGGCCACCCCCGGAGAAGAGACCCTGTGCGGGCTGTTCGCGCAGGTCCTCGGTCTGGACCGGGTCGGCGCCGACGTCAGCTTCTTCGATCTGGGCGGCGACAGCATCACCGCGCTCAAGCTGTGCACCCTGGCCCGGCGGAGCGGCATCGACCTCACGCCCCGCCAGGTCTTCACCGGCCAGACCGTCGAGGCGCTGCTGCGCGCCGACGCCCCCGCCGACCCGGGCTTCGACGTCCTGCTGCCGATCCGCGCCACCGGGACGCGCCCGCCGCTGTTCCTCGTCCACCCGGCGGGCGGCCTGGCCTGGCCGTACTTCCGGTTCCAGCGGCACCTGGGCCCCGACCAGCCGCTCTACGGCCTCCAGGCCCGCGCGTTCACCCAGGACGAGCTGCCCGGCTCCGTCGAGGAGATGGCCGAGGACTACCTCGCGCGGATCCGCGCCGTCCAGCCGCACGGCCCCTACCACCTGGCGGGCTGGTCCCTCGGCGGCCTCATCGCCTACGAGATGGCCACCCGCCTCCAGCAGGACGGCGAGCGGGTCGCGCTGCTCACCCTGATCGACTCCTACCACGGCCTCGACCTGGACTCCGAGAAACGCGACGTGCTGCCCGAGCTCCTCCAGGGCATCGGCGTGGACGCCACCATGCTCGACCCCGACGGCCACCCCGACCTCGAACAGATCATGGGCGTGCTCGCCGCCCGCGGCGACGCCCTGGCCACCCTCGACGAGAACGCCCTGGTCAACGTCTACCGCAACTACGCCAACGGCGTCCGCCAGGCCGAGGAGTACCGCCCCGGCCCGTTCCGCGGCGACCTGCTGTTCTTCACCGCCCTGCGGGACCGCGCCCCCGGCGCGCCCACCGCCCGCGCCAACTGGGGCCCCCTGGTGGACGGCGAGATCGAGGACCATCCCCTGGACGTGGAGCACCACCACCTGATGGAACCCGAACCCGTCGCCGCGATGGGCGCGGTCCTGGCCGCACGCCTCGACGGGCTCCACCCGCCGCGCCGCCGACCCGACCCCCCGACCCGGAAGGAACACCGATGACGAACCCGTTCGAGGACCCCGAGGCCACCTACACCGTCCTCGTCAACGACGAGGGCCAGTACTCGCTGTGGCCGTCGTTCGCCGAGGTCCCCGCCGGGTGGAGCGTCGCCAAGGCCGAGGACACCCGGCGGGCGTGCGTGGACTTCATCAACGAGAACTGGACCGACATGCGACCCAAGAGCCTGATCGAGGCGATGGGTGAGTAGGACCGGGGCGGCGGGGACGACGGCGTCCCCGCCCCTGGAGGTCCCCGCCGTCACCGAGTGGGTGATGGAGATGCGCGACCCGGCCGACCTGCGGCCCGCGCCGCTGCCCCCGGTGGAGATGGCCTTCACCCTGGCCCGGGTGCCGTCCCCCGACCTCAACCGCGCGCTGTACGCGGCGGTCGGCGCCCGGGTCTGCTGGACCGACCGGTTCACCTGGTCCCACGACGACTGGCGCGCCTGGGTGGAACGCCCCGAACTGGGCACCTGGATCGTGATGGCCGAGGGGACCGTCGCGGGCTTCTTCGAGATCGAGGCCCAGCCCTCCGGCGACACCGAGATCCACCTGGTCGGGCTGACCCCGGCGTTCGTCGGCCGGGGACACGGCGGCTACCTGGTCGAACAGTGCGTCCGCCGCGCCTGGCGGCGCGGCCGGCTGTGGGCCGAGCACACCGGCCCCGCCACCCGCGTGTGGCTGCGGACCAGCACGTTGGACCACCCGAACGCGTTGGCCAACTACCGGCGGCGCGGCTTCAAGGTCTCCGCCGAGCGGACCGGGCCCAAGCTCGTCCCCGACCCCCGGCTGGCCCCCTGGCCGCTCCCACACGACCCCCGGACCGCCGCCCGGACCGACGAGGAGGAAGAACTGATTCCATGACATGCCCACCCGCCGCTCACAAGCCCCCGACCGTGACGTTCCCCGGCCCAGACGAGGCGGCGCCATGACCGTGCTGATCGCCGCGCCTCCGCGCGGCCGGTCCTGGCGCTGTGACGCCAGGGCTTCCTTTGTCGCTTATATGGCTACTCGCAGGCTCCCGGTCGTGACGTTCCCCAGCCCTGACGAGGTGGTGCCATGACGGTGCTGATCGCCGCGCCTCCGCGCGGCGGGTCCTGGTGCTTGGGCGCCGGGGCTTCTTTTGTCGCTTATACGGCTGCTCGTAGGCTCTCGATCGTGACGTTCCCCGGCTCAGACGAGGTGGCGCCATGACCCTGCTCATCGCCGCGCTTCCGCGCGGCCGGTCCTGGCGCTGTGACGCCGGGGCTTCCCCTGTCGCTTTCACGATCGTCCGCGAGCTCGCGAGCGTGACGCTCTTCGGTCCTGACCGGGCGGTGTCATGAGCTGGTTCCGCTGTGCCGAGGCCCGGCCCTGGGCGTCGCTGCGGTTGTTCTGCCTGCCGCACGCGGGCGGGTCGGCGGTGTTCTACCGCGCCTGGGCCAAGGAGATCAGTCCCGCCGTCGAGGTCCACGTCGTCCAGTACCCCGGCCGCGCCGACCGGATGCGCGACCCCCTGGTGTCCGACGCCGGGCAGCTCACCCGCCTGATCGCCGGGGCGATGGCGCCGCTCACCGAACGGCCGTTCGCGCTGTTCGGGCACAGCATGGGCGCGGTCCTGGCCTACGAGGTCGCCCGCCTGCTCCAGCGGCGCGGGCACACTCCCGTCCACCTGTTCGCCTCCGGCGCCCGCCCCCCGCACGACCGGGGCGGCGAGCGGCTCGCCGACAAGGACGACGACGCCCTCGTCGCCAAGGTCGTCGGGCTGGGCGGCACCGACGCCGAGGCGATGCGCAACCCCGAGCTGCGCGAGCTGGTCCTGCCCTACATCCGCAACGACTTCGCGCTGATCGAGAACTACACGCACGTCCCCGAGCCGCGCCTCACCGTGCCGCTCACGGCGTTCACCGGCGACCGCGACCCCCACGTGGACGCGGCCCACGCCGCCCGCTGGGGCGAGCTGACCGACGGGCCCTTCGCCCGGCGCGAGTTCCCCGGCGACCACTTCTACCTCGTCCCGCAGCGGTCCCGGGTGCTCGCCGAGATCATGCGGATCCTGGAGGTTCCGACCGGCCCCTGACGGGACCGGTCGGGCCCCCGGGGCTCAGCGCGGCCGACTCCCGTACGCGACCCCCGTCGGCACGCGCTCGCCCGGCTCCCTCCGGGCCCCCGCCTCCCTCCCGGCGTCCGGCTCCATCCGGACCACGGAAGGGTCGGGACCCCGGCGCACCACCTCCAGGGTCACGAACTGTCGCCGCCGCGCGTCGGCGACGACCCGCACGTCACCGGCCCAGCACGCGCTGGCCAGCAGCGGCCGCACCGCCGCGAAGTCCTCGGGCGCGGTCCCGGCGGGGCACCACAGCAGCACCCGTTCGCCGTACGGCGCCCGGCTCGTCCGCACCACCGCGGGCAGCCGCCCGCGGTGGTTCTGGATCCGCAGCTCCGCGCACGCGGCGCGGACCCGGTGCGGGGTGACGACGACCCACGCCCACTCCCGCGCGGCCGGCACCGTCGCCAGCCCGGCCGCGGCCACCGCCAGGACGGCGACCGCCCAGCCGCCGGCGGCGTACCAGAGGCCGCCGGCCAGGCCCGCCGCCGCCAGCTCGTACCGCCACCGCCACACCACCGTCCACGGGTACGGCCGCGCCGCCGGACGTCCCCGGACCAGCATCTCCTCCATCAGCCGCGCCGCCGCGCGGTCCCGCGCGCTCACGCCGTCTCCCGGAAGAACCGCGCCCCGCACCGCCCGCAGACGGTCCCGGCCTCGCCGACGTGCGTGCCGTCCCGCACGCAGACCGCCAGCCCGTGGAACCGGGGGTCCCGGTAGGCGCGCCGCAGCCCGGTCGGGCTCTCGGCGACCTCCAGCCCCATCGCCCGGGCCTGCGCGTCGTGCACCGCGAACACCCGGTACCCGATCCACCGCAGCCACCCGCGCACGGAGTCCCGCGCCGGCGGCTCACCCGTCCCCGGTACCACGACCGGGGGCGCCTGACTCTGGATCATCGCGACCTCCTCGCTGAACCCGAGGCCGCCCGGTCCGCCCGGCCGGTGGTGCCAACACCGGCCGGACGTTCTCCGGCTCCCGCGCGGAGAACCGAACAGCCCTCCGGAAACTGCTCCCTTGGAACGCACGGTAAGGAGGCCGCCCGTCCGATGCTGTGCCACCAGACTCAGAGAAGCGTGCCTTTCGGTGAAATTTTCACGCCCTTCGCGCGACCCCGGCCCCAACTGGTGGTCATCGGAGCGGGCGGCTACTGTGGAGCCCGACACATTCCTTTTCGCTGAACCCGAAGCGGAATGATGTGACCGGGCCGGTGGTGCCAACACCGGCCCGGCCGTGTCGTCGCGTCCAGGCAGTTCGACGCGACCCGCCCTCCCGCCCTCCCCGGCGCCGCTCCTATCGTGGGGACGGGGGGATGGACATGAGCACGGAACGAACGGCGCCCGACACCCGGGGCCTGCGCGGCGAGGTCGTCTACTTCACCGGCGACCCCTTCCTCGTGGGGGACGAGGCCCTGACGCACCACGAGGACGGCCTGGTCGTCGTCCGGAACGGCATGATCACCGCCGTGGGGCCGTACCGGGAGGTCAGGGACGCGCTCCCCGCGGGCGCCCCGGTCGACCACCACCGGGACCACCTGATCTCCGCCGGGTTCGTGGACGCGCACGTGCACTACTCCCAGACCGGCGCGATCGCCTCCTACGGCGGGCGGCTCATGGAGTGGCTGGACGAGTACGTCTACCCCGAGGAGCAGCGGCTCGGGGACCCGGCCGAGGCCCGCCGGGCGGCGCGGTTCTTCGTCGGCGAGCTGCTGCGCAACGGCACCACCACCGCGCTGGCGTTCGCCGCGACCTACCCCGGCAGCGTCGACGCGCTGCTGGAGGAGACCCACCGGCGCGGCATGCGGATGATCGCGGGCAAGGTGATGATGGACCGCGACGCGCCGCCCGGCCTGCTGGACACCGCGCAGCGCGCCTACGACGACTCCCGGGCCCTGCTCGACCGCTGGCAGGGCCGGGGCCGCACCGGCTACGCGATCACGCCGCGCTTCGCGCCGAGCTGCACCCCCGCGGAGCTGGAGGCGGCGGGCGCCCTGTGGAAGGAGCACCCCGACGTCCACGTGCACACGCACCTGTCGGAGAGCGCCGACGAGGTCGCGCAGGTGCGCGAGCTGTTCCCCGAACGCGACGGCTACCTGGACGTCTACGACCACCACGGCCTGGTGGGACGCCGCGC
The DNA here is from genome assembly GCF_001552175.1 of Actinomadura kijaniata NBRC 14229. Classification (GTDB taxonomy): domain Bacteria; phylum Actinomycetota; class Actinomycetes; order Streptosporangiales; family Streptosporangiaceae; genus Spirillospora; species Spirillospora kijaniata. The sequence goes on along the minus strand of NZ_BCQR01000002.1, from coordinate 44,139 downwards.
CGTGTTCGCGCACGGGGTGCACGTGACGCCCGCCGAACGCGACCGCCTGCACGCCGCCGGCGCGGCCCTGGCGCACTGCCCGACCTCGAACCTGTTCCTGGGCAGCGGCCTGTTCGACCTGAAGGAGGCCAAGGACCGGCGGCGCCCGATCCCGGTGGGCCTCGGCACCGACGTCGGCGCGGGCACCAGCTTCTCCCTGCTGGCCACCATGAACGAGGCCTACAAGGTCGCCGCGCTGCGCTCGTTCCCCCTGCCCGCGACGGGGCTGTTCCACCTGGCCACGCTCGGCGGCGCCGAGGCCCTGGACCTGGCCGACCGCATCGGCACCCTGACCCCGGGCCACGAGGCGGACGTGGTCGTGCTCGACCCGCGCGCGACGCCGCTGCTGGAGTTCCGCACGGCCCGCGCCGAATCCCTGGAGGAGAAGCTGTTCGTCCTGGCGACCCTGGGCGACGACCGCGCGGTGAAGGCGACCTACATCGCGGGCCGCCCCCAGTACGAACGCCCCGCCCCCTGACGGCGGTCCCGGAAAAGGGGTGGCCCCCGGTGCGTCGCTGTCAGCGGGCGGCGCGCCGGGGGCCGGGGTCGCGGAGCGGGAGCGGAGACCGCTCCGCGAGGATCAGTAGATCGTCACGCCGTACCGGCTGAGGGCCTCGCCGACGGGCTGGAAGAACGTCGTGCCGCCCGCGGAGCAGTCGCCGCTGCCGCCGGAGGTCAGGCCGAGCGCGGTGGAGCCGGCGAACAGCGCGCCGCCGCTGTCGCCGGGCTCGGCGCAGACCGTCGTCTGGATCAGGCCGCTGACCGATCCTTCCTGGTAGTTCACGGTCTGGTCCAGGGCCGTGACCTCGCCCTCGTGGACCTGGGTGGTGGAGCCGCTGCGGGTGACCTTCTGGCCGACGGTCGCCTCACCGGCCTCGGTGATGTCGCGGGTGGAGCCGTACAGGCTCACCTCCCCCCTGGTGTCCTCGGGGGCGGCGGTGTACTTGACCAGGCCGTGGTCGTCGCCGGGGAACGACGACCCGGCGGTGTCGCCCAGCTTCCTCGTGGTGCCCTGGTCGGCGAACCACGACCTGCCGGTGGCGGTGCAGTGGCCCGCCGTCAGGAAGTAGTGCTCGCGTCCCTTCCTCACGTTGAACCCGAGCGAGCAGCGCCCGCCGTTGGTCCAGATCGCCTCGCCGCCGGAGGTGAACGGCCGGAACTTCCCGGACACGCTCCGGGTGCGCACCGCCGGGCCGTGCTTGGCGGCGGCCCTCTTCACCCTGGCCAGCCTCGCGCCCCGGACCGTGCCGTCGATGGACAGGACGACCTGGTTGGCGGCCGGGTCGATCGCCCACGCGGTGCCGGGCACGGTGGCGTCCCGCCTGAGGGCGGCCTCCACCTTCTTCAGGTCGGCGCGGCCGCGCCCGACCGTCTTCGGCTCCGCCCCGGCGGCGCGCACGGCCTGCGCGGCGTCGGCGTCGGTGACCGTGACGACCAGCCTCCCGGTCGCCCGGTCGGGGTAGGACCCGGCGGTCCGCGCGCCGAGCCGGTCGGCGAGGGCACGCGCCACCTGCGCCTGCTCGCGGGCCTGGTGGGCCCGAGGATCGCGGGCAGGGCCGGCGGGTTGGGCGGTCCATCGGTGGACGTGCTGTCCAATACCGGTCCGCTCCTGGGCCGCGCCCGCGTCCCGACGTATCGTCGAGCAACGGTGGGAACCGAAAGTAGGACGCGGAACTCCCGCCCCCGGTTCACCCGCCGTGGGAGTCGCCATGGGCATCGAGATCCGGGTGGAAGGGCTGAGGAAGTCGTTCGGGCGACAGGTCATCTGGGAGGACGTGACCTTCACGATCCCCGCCGGGGAGATCTCCGCGCTGCTGGGCCCGTCCGGCACCGGCAAGTCGGTCTTCCTGAAGAACCTCATCGGGCTGCTGCGCCCCGACCGGGGCCACGTCTACGTCGGCGACGGCGACGTCCCCCGGCTGCGCGAGAGCGAGCTCTACGAGATGCGCCGCAGGTTCGGCGTGCTCTTCCAGGACGGCGCCCTGTTCGGCTCCATGAACGTCTACGACAACATCGCGTTCCCGCTGCGCGAGCACACCCGCAAGAGCGAGAGCGAGATCAGGCGGATCGTCCAGGAGAAGATGGAGATGGTCGGCCTGACCGGGGCCGAGGACAAGCTGCCCGGCGAGATCTCCGGCGGGATGCGCAAGCGCGCCGGGCTGGCCCGCGCGCTGGTCCTCGACCCCGAGATCATCCTGGCCGACGAGCCCGACTCCGGCCTCGACCCGGTCCGCACCGCCTACCTCAACCAGCTGTTCGTCGACCTCAACTGCGAGCTCGGCGCGACGTTCCTGATCGTCACCCACGACATCGGCACCGCGCGGGTGCTGCCCGACAACCTCGGCCTGCTGTTCCGGCGCGGCCTGGTGATGTTCGGGCCGCGCGAGATGGTCCTGTCCAGCACCCACCCGGCGGTCAACCAGTTCTTCAACGCCCGCCGCCAGGGCCCCATCGGCATGGCCGAGGAGAAGGACCAGTCCCAGATCGACGACGAGGGCGCCTACCAGGCGATGCCCGCGCCGATCCCGCCGCAACTCATGCCCAGCGACGGCCGGGTCCGCCCCTCGATGCGACGCCCCGGCGAGTGGCTGCGCCGCCACCGGGTCAAGCCGCCGCCCGGCTCGTTCATCGACGACGAGGGGCGCAACTGGATGACCGAGTGGGACGAGCTGGTCGCCGAACGCCGCCGCCCCCGATGACCCGTTCGCGACAAGCCCGACATCCATGGACAATGGTCCGGTGACGTTGCTGCTGAACCGGTCCGACCTGGAGCGCCTGCTCGACCCGGCCGACTGCCTGGCCGCGTTGCGCCGCGGCTTCACCGCCGAGACGGGCGAGGTGCCGCCGCGCCGCGTCGTCACGTCCCTGCCGGGCCCGGGCAGCGCCACCGCCCTGATCCCGGGCCTGGTCCCCGGCGTGCCCGCCTACACCGTCAAGGTGAACGCGAAGTTCCCCGGCTCCCGGCCCGCCCTGCGCGGCGTGGTCTGCCTGCACGACCTGGAGACCGGTGAGCTGCTCGCCGTGCTGGACTCGGCCACCGTCACCGCCTGGCGCACCGGGCTGGCCGCCGCGCTCGGCACCGACGCCCTCGCCCGCCACGACCCCGGACCCGGCGGCGGGACGGTCGCCGTCGTCGGCGCGGGCGCGCAGGCCGAACTGGTCATGCGCGGCCTGGCCGCGCTGCGCCCGCCGCGCGCCCTCACCGTCTGCGACCTGGACCCCGGCCGTGCCGCCGACTTCGCCGAACGCCACGGCGCGCGCCTGCGCATCCCCACCTCCGTCGCCGCCGAGCCCCGCATCGCCGCCCAGGACGCCGCCATCGTCGTGGTCGCCACCTGGGCGCGGCGGCCGCTGCTGCACGCCGCCGACATCGCCCTCGGCGCGCACGTCACCGCACTCGGCGCCGACGAGCCCGGCAAGTGCGAACTGGCCGCCGACCTGCTGCGCGAGGCCCGCGTCGTCGTCGACGACGTCGCCCTGGCCGTCGAGACGGGGGTGCTGGGCGCCGCCGGGCTGGGCGTCGAGCACGCCGCCGGGACGCTGCACGACGTGCTGCGCGGCCAGGCCCCCGGCCGGGTCCGCGACGGCGAGGTCACCGTCTACGCCCCGGTCGGCCTGCCCTGGCAGGACCTGGCGCTGTCGTGGACCGCCTACCGCGCCGCCGCCGAGGCGGGCGTCGGCACGCGGTTCGACTTCCTCGGCTGACCGGCCCGGCCGGGCGGCCGGCCCGCGGCGCTACCGTGCCACGCGCGACTTGCCCGACGTCAGGTGCCAGCCCCCGCAGGAGGGGCAGCGGTAGACGCGCGCCTCCAGCTTGTCGCGGCCGGGACGGTCGTTGCGCTGGATCGTGGCCAGCGCCAGGGTCGCGGCGATGCGGTCCCGGAACCTCACCTTGCCCGTGGGGCAGGCGGCGCGATGGCCGCGTGGCCGGGATCGACGACGGGTCATCGCGGCACCACCTCCGGCGCGTCAGGGTGCTCATTCCGGTGTACCGCAGGACGCGCGAGATGTCCCGCGTTCACAGCGGTTGCCCGCGAGATGCCCGGCACCGGTCAGCGGGCTTGACACCCGCCCGCCCCACCCGTCCCGCGGGTCAGCGGATGAACGCCCGGTGCGAGGGCTGCATCCGCTCCGGCAGCCGCGCCGGATCGAACCACCGCGCCTCCAGGATCTCCGTCCCGTCGGGCCGCAGCGTCCCGCCCACCGGCACCGCCTCGTAGGCGACCTCGATCCGCAGGCGGTAGCCGCTGCGCACATGGATGAGCCGGGTGACCTCCACCTCCAGCCCGGTCTCCTCCCGCACCTCCCGCTCGACGGTGCCCTCGAACGTCTCGCCCCGCACCGCGTACCCGCCGGGGAACCCCCACTCGCGCCCCTCGGGCCAGTACCGGTGCCGCAACAGCAGGACCCGCCCCTGCGCGTCCCGCACCACCCCGGTCACACCGACCATGAACGTGGCGTTGCGCAGCCACATCAACCGCCACTGGACCCGGCCGCTCAACCGCTTCCACACACGAGCGAGCAACCACTGCACGTCATCCACCGTCCCTTGTCCTCCCCCATCATCGCGCCTCGCCGGGGTGCGGCCGAACGCCTAGGCTGCCCGCATGGGGAACCGGTCGGCGGACGCGCGGGAGCGGGTGCGGGGCATCTTCGAGAAGGTCGTCGCCGACGGGCTGCGGCGTGAGTCGGTGGCGGGCGCGTCGGAGGAGCAGATCGACGCGGCGGCGGCCGCCCAGGGGGTGGACCGGCTGCCGGAGGCCGTGCGGGAGGTGCTGCGCCGCGTCGGGGCGCGGCCGGGACGGTGGCTGGCCGGGAGCGCGTTCGGGATCCGGCTGGACGGGGCCCGGGCCAAGCGCTGCGCGCGGGCCGTCGCCGGCGGCGCGCTGGCGGACCCCGGCGGCATGTTCGTGCTGGTCGAGCACCAGGCGTACGAGTACCACGTCATCGACGGGGCCGACCTCGGCGACGACGACCCGCCGGTGTGGTTGGTCATCGAGGGGGAGGAGGCGCGGCGCGCGTGGGGGAGCGTGACCGGCTGGTTCGCGGCCGTGTCGCCCGACGTCGCGCGCTACCGGTCCCGGCTGCGGCTCATGATGGAGCAGCGCGCGCGGCGGGGGCGGACCGACGTCCCGGCGTGGGCGCACGACCTGCGCGCCGACGACGAGCCGGACGCCGGGCCGGACGCCGGGCCGGACGTCGGCTGACCGGACGCGGCCGGTGCCGCGGATTCCACCCCGCCCGCCCATTGGAACACGTTCTACTTTGATCTAGGGTCGGGGCATGATCTGGGATCGCTTCCGGGTGGACGGGAAGGTCGCCGTGGTCACCGGCGCCGGGCGCGGCATCGGGGCGGCCAGCGCCGTCGCCCTCGCGCAGGCCGGGGCCGACGTCGTGCTGTCCGCCCGCACCGAGGAACAGTTGCGCAAGGTCGCCGCGGAGGTGGAGGCCGCCGGGCGGCGGGCGCTGGTCGTCCCCGCCGACCTGTCGGACCCGCACGCCGCCGCCGGGCTCGCCGAACGGGCCGCCGATGGCCTCGGACGGCTCGACATCGTCGTCAACAACGTCGGCGGCGCCCTGCCCCGCCCGTTCCAGGACACCACGGCCGAGCATCTTGAGAACGCGTTCCAGTTCAACGTGAGCAACGCGCACGCCCTCACCCGCGCCGCCCTCCCGCACCTGCTGGAGTCCCGGGGCGCGGTCGTCAACATCTCCTCGGTCATGGGCCGCATCACCGGCCGGGGCTTCCTGGCCTACGGCACCGCCAAGGCCGCCCTCGCCCACTACACCCGCCTCGCCGCCGCCGACCTGGCCCCGAAGGTGCGGGTGAACGCCATCGCCGTCGGCTCGGTCGCCACCTCCGCGCTGGACATCGTGATGACCAACGACGACCTGCGCGCCCAGATGGAGGCGGGCACGCCGCTGCGCCGCATCGGCGACCCCGGGGACATCGCCGCCGCCGTCCTCTACCTCGCCTCCCCGGCCGCCGCCTACGTCACCGGATCGGTGCTGCGCGTGGACGGCGGCGTCGAGACGCCCAACCTCGACCTCGGCCTGCCCGACCTGTAAGGAGTCCCCGATGGTCTACCGCGTCGTCCAGTGGAGCACCGGCAACGTCGGCCGCCACGCGCTCGCCGGGATCGCCGCCCACCCCGAACTCGAACTGGCCGGGGTCTGGACCTCCACCCCCGCCAAGGTCGGCCGGGACGCCGGGGAGCTGGCGGGCCTGGACCCCCTGGGGGTGGCGGCCACCGGCGACGAGGCGGCGCTGCTCGCCGCGCGCCCCGACTGCGTCGTCTACACCGCCATGGCCGACGTACGGATCATGGAGGCGATCGACGACCTGTGCCGCATCCTGCGCGCGGGCGTCAACGTCGTCTCCAGCAGCCCGGTGTTCCTCCAGTTCCCCGACCGGGTCGTGCCGCCGGAGATGGCCGACCCGGTCCGCGAGGCCGCCCGCGCGGGCGGCGCCTCGATCTTCGTCAACGGCATCGACCCCGGCTTCGCCAACGACGTCCTGCCGCTCGCCCTCACCGGCATCAGCGAGCGGATCGAGCAGGTCCGCTGCATGGAGATCCTCAACTACGCCACCTACGACCAGGCCACCGTGCTGTTCGACATCATGGGCTTCGGCGGCCCCCTGGACGAGACCCCGATGCTGCTCCAGCCGGGCGTGCTGACCATGGCGTGGGGCAGCGTCGTCCGGCAGATCGCCGCCGGTCTGGGCGTCGAGCTGGACGAACTCGTCGAGCACCACACCCGCCTGCCCGCGCCCGAGACGTTCACCGTCGACGCCGGGACCATCGAGAAGGGCACCGCCGCCGCGCTGCGCTTCGAGGTGCGGGGCGTCCGCGACGGCGTCCCGGTGGTCGTGCTGGAGCACGTCACGCGGCTGCGCGACGACCTGGCCCCCGACTGGCCACAGCCGGCCGGTGCGGGCTGCTACCGCGTCGAGGTGACCGGCGAGCCCCACTACACCCTGGACCTCCGGCTGCTCGGCACCGACGGCGACCACAACACCGCCGGCCTCAAGGCCACCGCGATGCGCCTGGTCAACGCCGTTCCCGCCGTCGTGCAGGCCCCGCCCGGCCTGCTCACCGCCCTGGACCTCCCGCTGATCCCCGGCCGGGGCCTGGTCCGCTGACGGCCCGCCGGCGGCCCGCGCCGCCGCCCGCCGCGCCGTTGAGGCCGCGCGATCACCCGGGATACGCTCGGGCGGCGGTGAAGCACCTGCCGCGGGACCGTGACCGTTCGGCGCGTGCGGGGGTGGCTGCGGTGGACTCCACCGGACCTCGAAGGGTGGTGATCGTCGGGGCGGGTCTCGGCGGCACCGCCACCGCCGTCCGCCTCCTGCGGTTCGCCCGGGAGCCCCTCCAGGTCGTGGTGGTCGAGCGGCGACCCGAGTACCGGAGCGCCGGCGTGGCCTACCACCCGGCGGGCAACCACTGGCACCACGTCTTCAACATCCAGGCGGGCCGCATGTCGATGTTCCGCGAGGACGTCGACGACTTCCTGTCCTGGGCCAACCACGAGGCCGACCGGACCGGCTGGCCCCCGCAGTGGAGCGGCTTCACCTTCACCGAGTCCGGGCCCGCGCCCCGCCGGATCTACGCCGACTACCTCGCCGCCCGCCTCGCCGAGGCCGCGCGCGAGGCGTTCGACGGCGTGACCCTGCTGGAGGCCGACGGCGAGGTGGTCGACCTGACGGTCGCCGCGGACGGCGTGGACGTCGTCGTCGAGGACCGCCCCGGGCCGGGCCGGAGGGCGCTGCGGGCCGACCACGTCGTCCTCGCGACCGGCCTGGAGGAACGCGAGCTCCCGTTCGCGGCCGAGGTGAGGGACCACCCCGCGTTCGTGCGGCACCCCTACTCCGAGGAGGGGATCGAACGGATCCTCGGCCTGCGGCGGGACGCCGTGGTCGCCATCGTCGGCACGCTGCTGAGCGCGTACGACTCGGCCTCGCTCCTCCTGCGCAACGGCCACACCGGGAGGATCCACATGATCTCGCGGTCCGGCCTGACGCTCCGCACCTACCCCTCCGACCACCGGCACCAGGTCCTCAGCCTGCCGGACCCCCGGCTGCCCGCCGGCGGCTACGCGGGCCGCGACGACCTCGTCCGGCGGCTCAGGGACGAGTGGGAACGGGCGTGCGCCGCCGTCGCCCGGGAACACCCGGCCGTGGACCCCCTGGTGGTGACCGAGCGGGTCGCCAAGTCCTGGGAGCCCCACCTGCCCGAGGCCCTGGCGCGCGTCCCCTCCGCCGACCTCCGCGCGCTCCTCGACGGCTACGGGAGCCTGCTGGCCACGCTGCGGGTGGGCGCCGTCGCCTACATCACCGAACTCGTCGACGCCGCGCTGGCCGGGGGCGGGCCGATCGCCCTCACGACCGGGAGGGTCGACGGGATCGTCGCCACCGAGGCCGGCACCCTGCGGCTGTCGGTGTCCGGGCCGACGGCGGAGCGGGAGATCGAGGCGGACCTCGTGATCTCGAACTTCGGGCGGGAGCCGGACTACGAGCGGGCCGGCTCGGCGCTCTGGACGAACCTGCTGCGGAAGGGGATCGCCGTACGGCACCGGCGCACCGGGCGCGGCGTCGAGGTGGACGACCGCGGCGCCCTGCTCGGACCGGACGGCGCCCGCTCCGGCCCGATCTCCGTGGTCGGCGGCCCCCGGGAGGGCGACGAGATCGTGCGGTACGGCCGGATGGGCGCGTTCGCGTTCAACCTCGCCGCGATCAAGAACCATTCGGTGGGCGTCGCCGCGACCGTGCTGCACCGGCTCGAATCCCACTACGACGAGCGGGCCGGCGACGTGGCCGTGGCCGAAGCGGGGGCGCCCGGGGCGTTCGCCCGCGCGGTCCTGCTCGACGTGCACCGGATGGCCGCGCGGCGCCGCCGCGACCGCGAGGCCCTGACGGCCCGGTTCGAGGAGGGCCTCCGGGCCGTCCGCGACGCGCTGGCCGGCGGCGGGGCCCCCGCGCCGGACCGCGCGCTGCGGTACGCCGTGAACACGGCCGCCATGACGCGGCTCAGCGACCTGTCGGTGACGCCCCGGGACCTCCGCGCGCTGCTCGGCCTCGACGGGCCGGCGGAGCGGGACCGGACGGGAGATCGCCTCGGCATTCGGGAAGATGCGTGACCGTCCGGGCGGCTGCCAACCTCTGACCATGAGCCCTCGCGAAATACCAGGGGTCGTGCTCGTCGGTTCGCACAGGCGGTACGTTCACGGCCCCTGCAACCGCACCGGGGAACCGGTCGACGGCGCCGTCCTGGTGGCCGACCGGCTCGGCCCCGAACTCTACGAGGCCATCGTCGCCTGCTCCGCGGTGGTCTGCGCGCGAGGCGGCCGGACCGGCCACATGCAGTCCCTCTGCCGGTCGCGCGGGATCCCCGTCCTGCGGATCGACCCGTCCGAGCTGGACGCGCTCACCGGCGAGGTCACCGTCCTGCCCGACCGCGGGTCGGTCGTCCTCGGCGCGGCCGAACCCGCGACGCGGCCGCCGGGGCCCGCCGCCGTCACCTTCGGCGACATCGAGTCGATCTGCGTGGTCATCGCCGACGCCACCGACATCCGGTCGACGAACGCCCTCGCCCCGCGCGTCGAGCACGCGGACTCCTACTTCATCCGCGAGGAGTTCGTCTGCTTCTCCGCCGGGCTGAGCCCGATCGACGCCCTCCGGGCGGGGCCGCGCGAGGCCGAACGCTACGGCGCCGCCGTGGCCGCGGAGCTGTGCGCGATGGCGGACGAGCTGCTCCCCGGCCAGCGCCTGGTCATGAGGCTGCTCGACCTCCGCTCCGACGACGCCGCCAAGATCACCACCGGGGCGCACGTGGACGACGAGCCGAACCCCGAACTCGGCCGCCACGGCGCCCGCTGGCTGCTGGACGAGCGCCACTACCCCCGCGCCTTCCGGGCGCTGCGCGCCCGCGTCCGGGAGCGCCTGGGCGCGGACGCGGACCGGCTGAGCTTCGCCGTTCCGTTCATCAACGACGAGGACGAGTTCGTGCGGCTGCGGCGGCACCTCGGCCTGGCCGGCGACACGCCGCTCGGCGTCTTCGTCGAGACGCCCGCCGCCGTGCACTCGGCGGCCGCGTTCTGCGCCTCCGGCGCCAGCGAGCTGTTCGTCGGCACCAAGGACCTCATCCAGTTCTACCTCGCCGCCGACCGGGGCAACCACCTGGTCTCCGCCACCTACCAGACCCGGCACCCGGCCGTCCTGGCCGCGCTGCGCCAGGCCGTCGAGTCCGGCCACGCCGCCGGGGTCCCGGTGCACGTCTTCGCCCTGGGCGCCGACCTGGACCACTACGTGCGACGCCTCCCGACCCGCAGGCTCATGATGTGCACCGCCGAACTACGGCACCTCGCCGAACGGACGGCGGCCTAGGACCTGTTTCGAAGCGAACCTCGACCACGCACGCGAGCGCGTTACCTGACCGGCGGGCCCGAAGCCGAAGGCGAGGGCCCGCGGGTCAGATCGCGAAGCGATGTCGCGCTCGCCAAGGCCTGGTGAGGCGCGAGCCCCGGGCGAGCGCCGTAGGCCAGGACTTCAAAAATCACAGCCCGGCGCGGTGGGCGACGGCGGCTGCCTGGCCGCGGCTGGTGACGCCCAGCTTGGCCATGATGTTGGAGACGTGGACGCTGGCGGTCTTGGGGGAGATGTACAGCGCGGCGGCGATCTCCTTGTTGCCCAGGCCCTCGGCGACGAGCTTCAGCACCTCGCGCTCGCGGGCCGTCAGCGCCGCCAGCGACCCGCTCTCCGGCCCGTCCCCCGGCGCCGCGCCCGGCCGCAGCCGGGCCCGCGCGCCGAGGTCCCGCAGCGCCGCCAGCAGGGGAGCGGCGCCCAGCCGCTCGGCGGTCGCCACCGCCCGCCGCCACTCCTCGGCCGCCTCCTCGCGGCGGCCCCGCTCGACCAGCGCCTCGGCCAGCCGCCACCGCGACCGCGCCACCTCGTACACGAACCCGCCGTCGGGGTCGCCGTAGGTGAACGCCTCGGCCGCCCTGCGCCACAGCTCGGGGTCGTTGGCCCCCAGCGCGCGGGCGTGCTCGGCCTCGACGCGGGCCAGCCAGGCGTGCCCCTCCACTCCTATCCAGACGCGCGCATAGCCGCCCGGAACGATGGCCATGGCCGCACGGGCACGTTCCAACAGCGCGTCGGCCGTGGCGCGGTCGACGCCGCCGCGCTCGGCGTGCGCCCACAGCACGGTCGCGGCCGCCCGGATGGACGGCGGGTCGTGGTGGTCGAACGCCGCCAGCGCCGCCTCCGCGTGCCCGAGCGCGGTGACCGGGTCGCCGTTCCACAGGCAGTGCTCGGCCGCCAGCCCCCGCGAGATGTAGACCAGCAGCGAATCCTGCGGCCACAGCGGCTCGATCCACCGCAACCGCTCCCGGACGCCGTCGCTTCCCCGCGCGACCTCGCAGAACAACGCGTACGCCGACACGAGCGCCTCGGGCGCCCGCACCACCTGGACGGCGAAGTCGTCCGCCAGCCGGTCGGCCCGCTCCCAGTCGCCGGTGGTGTAGTGGATCAGGTACTGGAGGCAGCGCATCGTGGTGCCGAAGGTGCTCCACTCGACGCCGTGGTCCAGCGCCAGCCGCACGCCGTCGTCGGCCGCCGCGGTGGCCGCCGCCAGCTCGCCCCGGTCGAACGGGACGCGCGCGTAGTGGTAGGCGGCGCGCATCGCGACCGGGTAGTTCCCGGCGGCGAGGGCCAGGTCGCGGGCCCGCCCGAACAGGGCGGCGGCGTCGGCGTCCCCCTCCCGCCACTCCCGGTACACCGCCAGGGAGATCAGCGCGCTGGCCTCGGCGTCGGTCGCCCCCGTCGCCCGCGCCGCCGCGATCGCCTCCTCGGCCAGCGCCGAGAGCCGCGCGTGCTCCTCGCTGTAGACCAGGGTGCGCAGGTAGGCGGCCAGCGCCCCGGCGCGTTCGGGGGTGGGCGGGTCGGCGGGCAGCAGGTCCACGGCCTCGCGGAGCACGGCGGTGGACTCCTCGTCCTGGTCCAGCTCGTACAGCAGCGACCCCAGATGCTCGCGGATCTTCACCCCCAGCCGCAGGTCGGAGGGGTCGGTGACGGCCAGCAGGCGGCGCAGCCGGGAGATGCCCCGGCGGGTGTCCCCGGCGCGGGCCGACGCCCGCGCCGCCGCCAGCGAGATCTCCTCCCGCGCGGCCCCGGCGACCGCGTCGGCGTCGGGGACCGCGTCCCACAGCTCCAGCGCCCGGTCGTAGTGGTCGTGGGCCTCGTCGGGCGCGCCCATCCGCTCGGCCTCGCGCCCCGCCCGCAGCGACGCCGCGAACGCCACCGGCAGGTCGTGCGCGGCGAGGCTGTGGTGGGCGCGCTCGGCGGCGGCGCGCGGCAGCAGCGAGGCGGGCGGCTCGGCCAGCAGCGCGGCGAACGCGGCGTGCAGCCGGGTCCTCTCGCCCGGCAGCAGGTCGGCGTAGGCGGCCTCGGCGAGCAGCGCGTGCCGGAACCGGTAGCCGTCGGCCCCGTCGGGCTCCAGCAGCCGCTGCTCGACGATCTCCCGCAGCGCCGTGCCGACGGCCCGCTCGTCCAGCCCCGACACCCGCCGGACCAGCTCGTCGTTGACGCGGCGGCCCGCGACGGCGGCGACCCGCACCACGCGCTGGGCGTCGTCGGACAGCCGCTCCATGCGGGCCAGCAGCAGGTCGGCGAGCCCGGCGGGCAGGTCCTCGCCGGTGCGGGCGGCGGCGTGCAGCTCGGCGGCGTAGAACGGGTTGCCCTCCGAACGCTGGTGGACCCGCGCGACCTCCTCGGCGGACGGCGGCGTCCCGCCGTCCAGGTACGCCAGGTACTCGGCGGTCTCGCTCGGCGCGAACGGCCGCAGGTCCACCGCCGTCACGTTCGGCAGCCGCACCAGCTCCGCCACCACCGGGCGCAGCGGGTGGCGCCGGTGCAGGTCGTCGGAGCGGTAGGTGCCGACCAGGCAGACCCGCTCGCGTTGCAGGACGCGGCTGAGGAACGTCAGCAGATGCCGCGTGGAACGGTCCGCCCAGTGCAGGTCCTCCAGCACCAGCAGCACCGGGCGCCGCTGTCCCAGCTCGCCCAGCAGCCCCAGCGCGGCCCCGAACAGCTGCTGCTGCCCCAGCTCCGACGCCGCGTCCGGCGCGCCGTCCCCGTCGGGCAGCAGCCGTCCCAGCACCGGCCGCGTCTCCAGCGCCTCCCGCAGCACCTCGGCCCCCGGCTCCCGCACGGCCCGCCACAGCGCGTCGGCCAGCGGCATGTAGGGGATGGACTCGCCGAGCTCGGCGCACTGCCCGGTCAGCACGGTCCAGCCGCGCCGGGCGGCCTGCCGCGTGAGCGCGCCCACCAGATGGGACTTGCCGACCCCGGCGTCACCGCTGACCAGCGCGATCCCGGCGTTCCCGGCGGCGGCGCGGTCCAGCGCGGCGCTGAGCGCGGCGGCCTCGGCGGCACGTCCGACCAGCTCCCCCATCAGCTCCTCCATCCGCCGAGTATCCCACCCGGAACCGGCTTTCCGGTCAGGGCGTGATCACGAGCTTGCCGCGGGTGTGCCCGGTCCGGCTGGCCGCGAACGCCGCGCCGACCTCCTCCAGCGGGAACGTCCCGGCCACCTCGACCGTGAGCTCGCCCTTGTCGGCCAGCGCGGCCAGCTCGGCCAGCCTGGCCCCGTCGGGGCGCACCCAGATCCAGTGGCCGCCGTGCTCCTCCACGGTGTTGTCGGCGACGGAGGCGTGGCGGCCGCCCCCGGCCAGCACCGCCAGCGTCGTGTCGAGCTGCCCGCCGACGAAGTCGGCCACGGCGGTCACCCCGCCCGGGGCCAGGTCGCGGACGCGCCCGGCGAGCCCGTCGCCGTAGACGACCGGCTCGGCGCCGAGGCCGCGCAGGTAGTCGTGGTTGCGTTCGGAGGCGGTGCCGACGACGCGGGCGCCGCGCGCCCGCGCGATCTGGACGGCGAGGCTCCCCACGCCCCCGGCCGCCCCGTGCACCAGCACCACGTCCCCGGCGCCGACCGCCAGCCGGTCGAGGGTGCGCTGCGCGGTCATCCCCGCCAGCGGCAGGCCCCCGGCCCGGTTCCAGTCGAGCGCCGCGGGCCGGCGCGCGCACGCGGCGGCGTCCACCGCGACGTACTGCGCGAACGTCCCGGCGTGGACGACGTGCTTGCGGGCGTAGGCCATCACCTCGTCGCCCGGCGCGAACTCCGGGGTGTCGGGCCCGGCCGCCCGCACCACCCCGGCCACGTCCCAGCCGGGGATGACGGGGAACACCGCGTCCATCATCGCGTCGAGGCCGCCCGCCATGATCTTCCAGTCCACCGGGTTGACCCCGGCGGCCCGCACCTCGATCAGCACCTGCCCCGGGCCGAGCCGGGGATCGGGCACCTCGCCCGCCCGCAGCCGGGAATCGTCGGTGGTGTAGGCGTCGTAGGTGACAGCGCGCATGGGAAACCCCCCGGTTCACAGAGCACGGATCATGGTCTGGAAGGTGACCTACCCCGAAAACGTGCACGGGCCCCGGTCCACTCGTGGACCGGGGCCCGTCGTGCGCGGACGGGCGCCGCCCGTCCCTCGGCCCGCCGGGGCGGAGGCTCAGCCCGCCAGGGCGGCGGCCAGCTCGGTCTCCTCCACGGCCTCCACGGGCTCCGCGATCTCGTCCTCGACCTCGGGCTCCTCGACCGGGGGAGCGGGCAGGATCCGCTCGTAGGCGCGCAGCGTCTCGGCGGCGATGCGCTTCCAGGAGTACCGCGAGTTGGCGCGGTCGGCGGCGGCGATGGCCCAGCCGTGCAGCGTGGTCTCCTCGGCCAGCAGCCGCCGGATCGCCCGGCCGATCAGCACGGGCCGGTCCGCCGGGACGTGCATGCCGGTGATGCCGTCCAGCACGCTGTCGGTGTTCCCGCCGACCGGGGTGGCGACCACCGGGACGCCGCAGGCCATGGCCTCCAGCGGCACCATCGACGACGGCTGGAACGGCGCCAGCACCAGCGCCAGCCGCGCGGTGCGCAGCAGCTTGGGCAGCGACCGGCGGGGCAGCCGCCCCAGGAAGATCACCCGGTCGGCGACGTGCAGCTCCTTGGCCAGCAGGGTCAGCCGGTGCACGGCCGGGTCGTTCTCCAGCTCCTCCCGGGCCGGGCCGCCGGCGATCGCCAGCTCGGCGTCCGGGACGTGCGCCAGCGCGCGGATCGCCGTGGCGACCCCGCCGTCCTCCAGGTCGCGGCAGACCGTCACCAGGCGCTGCCGGTCACCGCGCGGCATGGCCGGGCCGACCTGGCTGAACAGCTCGCCGTCCACCCCGTAGGGGAGGATGCCGACCGACGGCCGGGGGACGCCCATCCGCACCAGCGCGTTGCGCTCGCCGGAGTGCGCGGCCAGCACCAGGTCGGCGCCGCGCCCGACGGCGGTCTCCAGCCGCATCCGCGCCGGGTGCACCTCGTGCCCCAGCCGCCGCTCGCCGGCGGCCAGCCCGTGGTAGCTGGCGACGAACGGGATGTCCAGCTCCTTGGCGACAGCGCAGGCCACCAGTCCGCCGATCCAGCCGTGGGCGTGCACGACGTCGGGGCGCCCCGGGCCGCTGAACCGGCGGCGCAGCGCGTCGGCGAAGTCCCGCACGTGCCGCAGCGTGTCGTCATCGCTCAGCCGCCGGGCCGGACCGGCCTCGACCTGGTACACCGTGGCACCGGGAGCGATGCGGGAACGCATGCGGGCGGCGGGGTTGCACCGCCGGGTGTAAACGCTGACCTGGTGGCCCTCGGCGTCCTCGGACAGCGGAGCGGCCAACGCACGGGCGAGATCCCGCACCGCGATCGCCTGAACGGTCTCGGCGTCGAGGTCGGCGGCGGTGACAAGGGCGATGTTCAGAGGGTGGCGCATGACGGATCCTCCGTACTCAAGGCATGAGCAACTGGGAGGTATCTCCGTCTTGGACACCTACAGTCACATGTCTACCCCACCCCCGAGTGAAAGCAAACCCGCTAATGACGATTCGTCGCGAAAAAAGTTCTTGGTACCGCGAAACCCGGTTCCGGCGGCCCGCGTCCCATGTCCATGGGACTCCTACGCAGCCACCGACTCGCCACGGGAGCACTGCTCGTCTCCGCGGCCTCCGCCGTCACCGCGTGCGGCGCCGCGACCCAGGAGGTCCGCACGGTCCGGGGCGCGGTGGCCCCGGTCGCCGCGGCGGACCCCGGGCCCCTGGCGCGGGCCTCCTCCGCGTTCGGCCTCTCCGTCCTGGACGCCTGGTGCCGCCGGGACCCGTCCGCCAACGTGGTGCTGTCGCCCAGCAGCCTGTCCAGCGGCCTCGGCATGGTCCACCAGGCGGCCCGCGGTGAGACGGCCGCCGCGATGGCCCGCACCCTGCGGCTCCCGCCGGGCGACCCGCTCCCGGGCCTGAGGGCCCGCACCCAGGCGCTGAAGGCCCTCAACACCAAGGACGTGAAGCTGCGCACGGTCGACCAGGTGTGGTCGGACCGGGCGCTCACCCCCCACAAGGACTACCTGGACCGGGTGGCCACGGCCTACGACGCCTCGCTGAAGCTGCTCGACATCCGCAGCGACCCCGAGGGCGCCCGCGCCACCGTCAACGAGGAGATCAAGAGGATCACCGAGGGGCTGGTCCCCCGGCTGCTCCCCGAGAACTCGGTCAAGGGGGACACCGGCTGGATCCTGACCGACGCCCTCTACATGAAGGCGAGGTGGGCCGCCGAGTTCAAGAAGCAGGACACCGCGCCCGCCCGCTTCACCACCGCCGCGGGCCGCTCGGTCGACGCCCCGATGATGAGGAAGACCACCGACTACGGCGTGGCCCGCCACCGGGGCTGGACGGCGGTGGACCTGCCCTACCGGGACGGCCGCCTGACCATGACGGCCCTGCTCCCCGACGCCCGCGCCAAGGGCTGCCCCGACCTGTCCCCGGCCACCCTCGACGCCCTGACCGGCGCCCTGCGCCCCACCACCGTGGACCTGTCGATCCCCAAGGTGAGGCTGAAGGCCCAGGCCGACCTCAAACCCCTGCTCAGCGAGCTGGGCATGGCGCAGGCGTTCGGCGGGCAGGCCGACCTCAGGGGCCTGTCCCCGAAGGCGGTGCGCCTCCAGTTCGTCCAGCACGCCGCGACCCTGCTCGTCGACGAGAAGGGCACCGAGGCCGCGGCGGCGACGGGCAGCGGCGTCGAGGCCCTGGCCGCCCCGCCCCGCGGCGAGAAGATCGTCTTTGACCGTCCGCACGTCCTGGTGGTCCGCGACACCCGGACCGGCGAGCCGCTGTTCCTGGCCCGCGTCGCCGACCCCACCCGTTCCTGACCCCACCCGTTCCCGAGCCCACCCGCTCCCGACCGGGCATCCTGGAAGGCATGCGCCTCTGGTACGTCGCCTACGGCTCCAACCTCCACGCCGAGCGCTTCGCCTGCTACCTGGCCGGCGGCCGTCCCGCCGGCGGCGCGCGCCACTACACCGGCTGCCGCGACCCCCGCCCCGCCCGGGCGCAGGCGCCGGTCACCGTGCCCGGCGGGATCTACTTCGCCCACCGGTCGCTGACCTGGGGCGGCGGCATGGCGTTCTACGACCCCGACCTGCCGGGCCGGACCGCCGCGCGCGCCTACCTGCTGACCCTCCAGCAGTTCTGCGACGTGATGTCCCAGGAGATGCGCCGCGCGACCGGGGCCGACCCCGACCTGTCGCGGGTGCTCGGCGAGGGCCGCCAGCGGCTCGGCCCCGGACGCTACGAGACCGTCCTGAAGATCGGGGAACGCGACGGCCACCCCATGCTCACCTTCACCGCCCCGCACGGGGTGGACGGCGCGGAGCTCAACCCGCCGACCGCCCCCTATCTGGCCATGCTCGGCCACGGCCTGCGCGAGGCGCACGGCTGGCGGCCCGACCGCGCCGCCGCCTACCTGGCCGGACGCCCCGGCGCGCGCGGAGCCTGGAGCAGTGCCGCGATCGCGGCACTGCTAGCGTCGGGGCATGAAGATCGGTGACACCGTCGACGACTTCGAACTCCCCGACGAGACCGGAACCCCCCGCACCCTGTCCGGCCTGCTGGAGAAGGGCCCGGTCGTGCTCTTCTTCTACCCGGCCGCGATGACGCCCGGCTGCACCGCCGAGGCGTGCCACTTCCGCGACCTGGCGGCCGAGCTGGCCGACGTCGGCGCGCACCCGGTCGGGATCAGCGCCGACGGCGTGGACAGACAGAAGGAGTTCGCCGACCGGCACTCCCTCGGCTACCCGCTGCTGTCGGACCCCGACGGGACGGTCCGCGCCCGCTTCGGCGTCAAGCGCGGCCTGGCGCTGATGCCGACCAGGCGGCAGACGTTCGTCATCGACACCGACCGGCGGGTCATCGAGATCGTCAAGAGCGAGATCAAGATGGCCGCGCACGCCGACCGGGCGCTGGCGGCCCTCAGGGCACGATCGGCAGGGTGATCGAGGAGACCCGGCCGGGGGAGTGGAACACCTCCTGGCCGGCGGTCAGCATCCGGGTCGCGGTGCCGATCGGCTCACCCGTCCCCGGGTTGCGGGCGACCCGAGGGTAGGCACCGCTGCACACCTGCACGCGGATGCGGTGCCCGGCCCTGAACCGGTGCCCGACCGGCCACAGCTCCACCGGGACGCGCCGCACGCCGTCCTCCCCGGGGTCGTTCACGCCCGGGACGAGCCGCCGCATGCCCTCGCACAGGTTCCGCGAGACGCCGTCGGGATCGACGTCGCACAACCGCACCACGAAGTCGGTGTGCGCGCGGTCGGACCGCACGACCAGCTCGGCCGTCACCGGCCCGATCGCCTCCACGTCCTCGGCCAGCGCGTCGGAGGTGTAGACGAGGACGTCGCGGCGCGCCTCCACCCGCGCCTGGTCGGCGACGGGCTTGTTGTCGCCCAGCAGCGACGGCCCGCCCAGGAACGGCGTCGGGTGCTCGGGGTCGTAGCGGTAGCGGTCCGGCTCCGACTCCGGCGGCTCGGCGGTGCCGAGCCCGCCGTCCGGCTGGAGGTTCCAGCGCTGTTCGCGCATCCCCGGCACCGGCCAGTCGGGGAACTCCCGCCACTCGTCGGCGCCGGTCACGTACAGCCGCACCGGCTGCTCGCGCAGCTCAGACGGGTCGTCCAGCAGGTGCGCGCGGAACCACCGCATCGCCTCGCCGACCGACCCGCGCATCATCCGCTGGTCGGCGTGGAACCACGGGCCGATCGTCAGGTACGGACGCCGCCCGGCCGCGCGCAGCGCCGCGTAGTCCTTGAGCTGCCACGGCAGGAAGATGTCGTACCAGCCGCCGGTCATGTTCACCGGGGCCTCGACCCGCGCGACGCTCGGGCTGAAGTCGCGGCGGTCCCAGAACGGGCTGTCGGGCTCGTTGACCAGCAGGTCCTGGAAGAACTTCTGCTGGCTGCCGGTCGCCAGCACGTCCAGCTCGGCGAGGGGACGGCCCGACAGCGCGGCCCGCCGCGCCCGCCGCGGCGACATGATCCCGGTGGTGACGCCCGACAGCGGGTGCTTCAGCCGCGCCGTCAGGTCCACCCAGGTCAGCGTGGACTCCAGCGCGAACATGCCGCCGACGTTGATGGCGTCGCGGAACTGCGACGCGGTGACCTGCATCGACAGCGCCCGCAGCTCCGGTCCCGCCTCGGCGGCCACCGCCCACTGCACGTAGCCCAGATAGCTCGGCCCGTGCATCGCGAACGTCCCGCCGAACCACGGCTGCGCCCGCAGCCACTCGATGGTGGCCAGCCCGTCCTCGCGCTCGTCGAGCGGCTCGAACACCCCGCCGGAGCCGAACCCGCCGCGCACGCTCTGCACCACGGCCTGGAACCCGTGCGAGGCGAACACCTGCCCGCACATCAGCCCGAACGGCCCGCGCCGCCCGTACGGCGAACGCACCAGGACCGTCGGCGGCCGCTCCAGGTCGACCGGCGCGTAGTGGTCGGCCAGCAGCACGACCCCGTCGGTGGTGGGCACCTCCAGGTCGCGTTCGACCCGGACCTGATGGGGGCCGTTCCGCAAGCCCAGCGCCGTGACCCCCAGCCGACGCACCTTCTCCTCGCCTACCACTCCACAGATCGTATCCCCGGCATTCCATGACCGGCCGGTAAGGTGCGGCACTTCACTTACGATCGTGCGATATCCGAACTATCCCCCATCCAAGGAGAGATCCTCACCATGCCTGAGTCGTGGGACTGGGCCAAGGTGATCGCGGCGGCCGCGGTGCTCGCGGTCGCGCTCGCCGTGGCCGTCATCTCGCGCGTGCTGGCGGGCCGGCTGAACCGCCGTGCCGGGGACACCCGGTGGGCCTGGGACGACCTGGCCGCCAAGCTGCTGCACGACCTGGCGGTGCCGATGTCCCTGCTGGGCGGTGCCTGGATCGCCGCCGAGATCCTCATCGTCAACCGGCGCACGCTGGACTACACCGGCAAGGTGCTGACCGCCCTCACGATCATCATCGTGGCGCTGGCGCTGGCCCGGCTGTTCGCCGGGGTCGTCACCTCGGTCGCCTCGGCCCGCCAGGGTGTGGCGGCCAACGTCACCATCTTCGCCAACATCACCCGTGTCCTGGTGCTCGGCATCGGCATGCTCGTCATGCTGCAGAGCCTCGGTGTGTCGATCACCCCGCTGCTCGGCGCGCTGGGCGTCGGCGGCCTGGCGGTCGCCCTGGCCCTCCAGGACACCCTGGCCAACCTGTTCGCGGGCGTGCACGTGCTGGCGTCCAAGACGATCGAGCCCGGCGACTACATCAGGCTCGCCACCGGCCAGGAGGGTTACGTCGTCGACATCAACTGGCGCAACACCTCGATCCGCACCCTGTCGGACAACATCGAGGTCATCCCGAACCAGCGGTTCTCCGACACCATCCTCACCAACTACCACCGGCCCGCCCAGGACATGGGCCTGCTCATCCAGGCCAGCGTGTCCTACGACAGCGACCTGGAGAGCGTCGAGAAGGTCGTCATCGAGGTCGGCCAGGAGGTCATGGCCGAGGTCGAGGGCGGGGTGAAGGACACCGAGGTGCTGGTGCGCTACCACACCTTCGCCGACTCGGGCATCGGCTTCACCGTCATCCTGCGCACCAGCGAGTTCGGCGACCAGTTCCGCATCAAGCACGAGTTCGTCAAGCGCCTGCACCGCCGCTTCCGGGCCGAGGGCATCGAGATCCCGTTCCCGGTGCTGCGCGTCATGAACGACGGCGTGCGCCCCGCCGCCCGCCCGGTCGCCGTCGACTGACGGCGACCGGACGCGAACGGCCGGACGCGAACGGTGGACGCGGTCAGCCGCGCGGCGCGCGCTCCTCGAACCACGCCAGGAACTCGGAGTGGCCGAACATGCGCGCGGTGTCGGCCGCCGACGGATCGCCCGCCCACGGGTCGGCGCCCACGTCCAGCAGGACCCGCACCACCTCGGGCTCCTTCTTGAACACCGCGCCCGCCAGGGGGCGCTGGCCCCGGTCGTTGGGGCGCTCGGGATCGGCCCCCCGCTCGGCGAGCGCCCGCACCGTCTCGGCCTGGCCGTGGTAGGCGGCCAGCATCAGCAGGGTGTCGCCCTTCTCGTTGCTGAGGTTGGGCGGCACCCCCGCGTCCACGTAGGCGGTCAGCGGCCCGGTCTGCCCGGTGCGGGCCATGTCGAACAGCCGGGTCGCGAATTCTTCCAGGTCGGAGTCGGTGCCGTTCATGGAACGCACCCTACTGCTCAGCCCGTTCGACTCGTCCACGTGGAGCTGCCCGCCCAGGCTGCCCGGCCCGTAGCGCAGGTGCTTCTCCAGCGCCACCAGCGCCCCGCTCTCGGGGAAGCTGCGGAACCGCACGTCGTCGGCGAGCGTCCGCATGATCATCATGCCGCGGCCGTGCTCGGCGCGTCCGTCGGACCGCCCGGCCGCCTCCCCCTCCGCCCGGGCGGGGTCGAACCCCTGCCCGGAGTCGATCACCTTGATGACGCACCGCTCACCGAGGATCGTCACCCTCACCGTGTAGTCGTCGCCCGCCCGGGCGTGCCGGATCACGTTGCCGCACGCCTCGCTCAGCATCAGCTCGATGTCGCCGCGGATCGTCTCCTCGACCCCGAGGGCCTGGAGCGCGGCGTCCAGCAGCCGACGGACGGCGGGCACGCTCGCCGCGTCACGCGGCAATCGAAGGTCGAGATTGAGTTCCACCGTCGCCTCCGTCGTCCCGTTCGGCATCTCCTGCTGTGGCCCCGCGCTCTCATCCCTGCCCGTCCCCGGCGGACCAAACCTCGCCTACCGGTGTGACAGTTCGTCCCAGGACGGCCACGCCCCGCTTCCGAGCAGGTCGAGCACCAGTGCGCCGATGTTCCACGCGTCGTCCTCGCCGCTGTGGTGGCGCCCCTCCAACGGCAGTCCCGCGTGCCGCAGCGCCCCCGCCATTCCCGGCTTGCGCGGCAGTTCGCGGGCCTCGGCGTAGCGGGCCTTGGCGTTGGTGTGGCGGCGGCCGAACGGGTAGCGCGTCCCGGTCTCCCGGCACTGCCGCTCGAACTGCTTGCGGTCGTAGTCGCCCCAGCTCGCCCATGCCCGCGAGTGCGACCGGTGTTCGCGCTCCAGCAGCGCGCACGCCTCGGCGAACGTGACGCCGGTGTCCACCTTCTCCTGCGTCAGCCCGGTCAGCTCGGTGCAGAACGCGCTGACGCGCGAGCGTTGCGGCCGCACCAGGATGCCGTGCCGCTCCACCCGCCTTCGCTCCCTGAGGTCCACCACGCACAGCCCGATCTCGATGATCTCGTTGACCTGGTCGCGCGGCCGCGGCCCGTTCCAGCAGGTGGCCTCGACGTCGACGACGTTGAGGAAACGCCCGGTCTCTTCCATGGTCGGCAAGTTACCGAGCGGCCTTCTCCCGGGACGACCGGTTTTCCGCCGGCGCGGGCGCGCGCGGCGCGGTGAGCCGGGCGACGGCGCGCTGCGCGACGACGATCCCGGCCAGCATGACCAGCCCGCCCGCGATCTGCGCCGGGCCGAGGGACTGCCCGAGCAGCACCCAGGCCAGCACCGCGCTGGCCACCGCCTCCAGCGCGGCCACCGGCGCCCCGACGGCCGCCGACAGCCGCCGGATCGCCGCCAGGTTGAGGAAGTAGGCGAGCAGGGTGGTGACCAGCACCAGCCAGCCCAGCACGAGGAGCGCGGGCACCCGGTGCCCGACGGCGGGGACGTCCCCGGCCAGCACCTCCCACGGGATCTCCCAGGGGCGGGCGGGCACCGTCAGCGCCAGCGCCGCGCCGGTCAGCCCCCAGGTGACGGCGGTGAACGGGGGCAGCCGTTCCCCCGAGCTCTGCGTCATCAGGAAGTAGGCGGCGGCGGTCACGCCGGTGGCCAGCCCGAGCACCAGCCCCAGCGGGTCCATGGCCAGCCCCGTCCAGACCTCGGTGACCAGGGCCATCCCCAGCAGCGTGCAGACCGCCCCGACCGCGGCCGACGCCGGGACGCGCACCCGCCGCGCCAGCCACAGCCACGCCACCACGATGACGGGCGCGGTGAACTCGAGCAGCGACGCCAGGCTCACCGGCAGCCGCGCCACCGTCGCGTAGTACAGGCCCTGCACGGCGGCGAAGCCCACGAGCGCGTACCGCACGGCGAACCAGCGGTGCCCCCGGGGGACGACCAGGTCGCGGGGGCGCAGCAGCAGTCCGACGGCCAGCAGCGCCAGCGCGCCCGCGCCGAGCCGCAGCCACGTCATCTGGACGGCGCTCAGCCCCGCGTCGATGAGCATCCGGGCCAGCGGCCCCGAGAATCCGAAGCAGGTGGCCGAGACGATCCCGAGCACCAGCCCGCCGGTTCCGGAACGGTTCGCCATCGCGTTCTCCCTTCGCAGCTCGACACCGCCATACCCGCTTTGATGGTGTTATTCCGGAGGGAGGGGAAAAGTTCAGGAACCGGGCCGGGGCGCGTAGGACGGCACGTACTCCTGGCCCGACAGCTTCCGGATCGCCTGCATGATCTCGTCGGTGACCGCGCGCGTCACGTCGCGGTGCGAGGCGGGCCCGCGCCCGGCGAACGTCATCGGCTCCCCGAGGCGCACCTCGATCCGGCCCGGCCGCGGCACGACCCGGCCGCGCGGCTGCACCCGGTCGGTCCCGACCAGCCCCACCGGGACGACCGGCGCCCCGGTGCGTAGGGCCAGCCGCGCCACCCCCGTGCGCCCCCGGTACAGCCGCCCGTCGGGGGAGCGCGTCCCCTCGGGGTGCAGGGCGAACACGTCGCCGCGCTCCAGGACCCGCGCCGCCGCGTCGAGGGCGGCCAGCGCCGCCCGCCCGCCGGACCGGTCGACCGCGATCGCGCCGCCGCCCCGGAAGAACGCGGCCATCGTCCGTCCCGCCACGCCCGGCCGGGTGAAGTACTCCTGCTTGCCGAGGAAGAACACCTGGCGCGGCACCACCAGCGGCAGCACGAACGAGTCGCAGACCGCCAGGTGGTTGGCGGCCAGGATCACCGGCCCGGTGCGCGGCAGCGACTCCAGTCCCGTCACCTCGGGGCGGAAGGCCAGCCGCATCGGCGGTCCGAGCAGGACGTGCTTCAGCAGGGGGTAGACCAGGCGTTCGGGAGTCATGTCCGAGAAGGCTAGGTTTCCGTTACTCGACGGGTCGCTGACCACGCCGTACAAAAGGAACGCCTGCGATCTTGTAGGGGTCGGCGCTTGCGCCTCAGTCGCGCGCGGCGGCGTCCAGGGCGGCGGTGAGGCGCTCCAGGGAGGCCCGCAGCTCGGTCAGCTCGGCGGGGCCGAGGCCGGTCGCGGTCAGGATCTGGCGCGGCACGCGCACCGCGCGCCCGCGCAGCGCCGCGCCCTGCGCGGTGAGGGAGACGGTGACCGAGCGCTCGTCGTGCGCGTCGCGTTCGCGGCGCACGAGCCCGGCGGTCTCCAGCCGTTTGAGCAGCGGCGACAGCGTTCCCGAGTCCAGCCGCAGCGCCAGGCCCAGTTCCTTGACCGTCAGCGCCCCCTGCTCCCACAGCGCCAGCATCACCAGGTACTGGGGGTAGGTGAGGCCGAGTTCGCGCAGCATCGGACGGTAGGCCGCGTCGAACGCGCGGGCCGTGGCGTGCACCGCGAAGCAGAGCTGCCCGTCCAGGCTCAGCAGCTCGTCGGGGGAGGCGTCGTCCCAGCTCGTCGGGGTGTCCATGGCTTCCATCCTACAATTCAATTGCACACAACTGAGTTGTGCTATGTTTAGTTGCGCACAACTCAAGGAGGTTCCATGGACGCCCTGTACACCGCCGTCGCCACCGCCAACGGCCGGGACGGCCGCGCCGTCAGCTCCGACGGCCGGCTCGACCTGCCCCTGGCCCCGCCCCGCGAGATGGGCGGCAGCGGCGACGGCACCAACCCCGAGCAGCTGTTCGCCGCCGGGTACGCCGCCTGCTTCGCCAGCGCCCTGGCCGCCGTCGCGCGCAAGACCCGGCAGGACGTCAAGGACGTGTCGGTCACCGCCGAGGTCGGCATCGGCGGGAACCTGGAGCGGGGCTTCGGCCTGGCGGTGGTGCTGCGGGTCGAGCTCCCCGACGAGCTCCAGGACGGCACCGGCAAGGAGCTGGTGGAGCGCGCCCACCAGGTGTGCCCCTACTCCAACGCCACCCGCGGCAACATCCCCGTGGAACTGGTCATCGAGTGACGTCGCGGTCGCGTGCGCGGCGGCGGGCCGCCCGTCCGGCCGCCCACCCGGCCGCCGCGCACGCGACGAACGCGACCGCCACCCACCCCGCCCCGACCGACTCCAGCCACCCCGTCACCGCGCCCTGCGCCCCGGCCACGGCCCCGACCACCGGGTCGTCGGCCGCGCCGCCCGCGTTGACGCGCAGCTCGTACCAGCCGTAGTAGGCGACGTACAGCCCGGCGGGCACCAGCAGCGCCCCGCTGGCCCGCGACACGTACGGCAGCACCCGGCGCGTCCGCGCGACCACCGCGCCCCGCGCCAGCGCGACCATCATCGACAGCAGCCCGACCACCAGGCCCATGCCCGCCCCGTAGGCGACGAACGCCAGCACGCCGTCGCCCACCGTGCCGCCCGCCGCGACCCCCGTGACGGCCAGGAACGGCGCGATCGTGCACGACAGCGACGCCACCGCGTAGGACGCCCCGTAGCCGAACAGCGCCGGGACCGAGCCGTCCACCCGGCCCACCCTCAGCCGGGGCACCCGCACCGTCAGCTCGCGGCCCGCCAGCAGCCGGACGCCCAGCCCCAGCAGCACCGCGCCCACCACGATCGTCACCCACGGCAGGTACTCCTGCACCGACGTGGTCGCGACCGTCACCACCAGCCCGAACGCCCCGAACACCACGACGAACCCGGCGGTCATCGCCGCCGACAGCCGCAGCGCCCGCCACACCCCGCCCGCGCCCGGCGCGGCGACCAGCAGCGCCAGGTACGACGGCAGCAGCGCGAACCCGCAGGGGTTGAACGCCGCCACCAGCCCCGCCGCCAGGGCCAGCGACAGCACGCCCGGGTCAGCCACCGGCCAGCGCCCGCACCCGCGCCGCCAGCTCGTCCTCGCCCAGCGGGCCGGACGCGCGCTCGGCCGTCCCGTCGGGCCTCATGAACAGGAACGACGACTGCGTGGTGACGCCGAAGTGCCGGTAGAGCCGTCCGCTCCGGTCGTCCAGGTGGGGCAGGCCCGACGTTCCGGTCCGGGCGACGAACTCCTTCATCTTCGCGGTGTCCCGGTCGAGCCCGGCGACGCCCACGAACTCGACGCGCCCGGCGTTGGCGCGGGCGGCCTTCGCGACCGCCGGGCCCTCGGCGCGGCACTTGGGGCACCAGGGCGCCCAGAACCAGAACACCACGGGCTTCTCGGCCAGGTTCACCCCGGTGAACGGCCTGCCGTCGAGCGTGGTGGCCTCGAACCGCAGCTTGTCCGGCAGCTTGCGCAGCCTCTGCTGCTCCTTGGCCGGGGAGCCGGACGGCGAGGGCGCCGTGGCGGACGGGACGGGCGCGGACGGGGTGCCCCCGCCCGCGCCCGATCCGCCGGAGCCCCCGCATCCGGCGAGCAGGATCGCGCCGGTGACCAGGGGAAGGAGCTTGTTCATGACGGCAGGCTAACCGCGCCGGGGGCCGCCGGATCTTACGAGCCGGTGACGTCGTGCCCCCGCGGGCCGGCCCGCCGGTCAGCCGGCCGCCGCGGCGGCCTCCTCCGCCTGGATCACCTTGCGCATGGCCTTGACCGCCGGACCGGAACGGGCCGTCAGCTCGGCGATGCGCCGCTTGTACCGCCGCCGGTCGCCGCGCGGCAGCACCGTCCTGAGGCCGGCCGCCGCCGCCAGCGCGGCCGTCGCCGCGTCGTAGCTGTTGACGTGCGCCGACGGCTTGCCGCGCAGCGCCGCCGACGCGCCGCCCCACAGCGTCTTCACCACGCGCGGGTCGCGGACGGTGACCCGGTGCACCGGGAACAGCCCCAGCACCTTGCGCCGCTCCACCCGGATCCAGCCTCCCCGGCTCAGCTCCTCGCGGACCGTGGCGACCATGGCGCGGTGGTCCTTGCGGACCCAGTGCTGCCAGGACCTCGGCCGGGACGCCGCGATCTGCGCGCACAGCCCGTAGGGGTCCGCGCCGGGGGTGTCGGGGCGCGGGCGACGTCCGTCGTCGACCAGCCGCCCGTCCAGGTACAGCTCGGTGAGCGCCGCCGCGCGCAGCAGGTAGCCGAGCTTGTCGCGTCGCGTGAGCCGCTGCTTCTTCGGGTCGTAGGCGAGCAGGAACATCCTCGCGGGCAGGGAGTCGGGGGTGGGGACCATGACCTATTCCTCGGGGGTCTCGTCCGGATCGTCGTTCTTGGGCGGGCGGCCGGGCCGCCGCATCCGCCCGGCGTCGCCGGGCATCCGTCCCGCGTCGGCCAGCGCCCGCCGCAGCAGGAACTCGATCTGCGCGTTGGTGCTGCGCAGCTCGTCCCCGGCCCAACGGGCCAGCGCGTCGTGCACGGCCGGGTCGAGCCGCAGCAGGATCTTCTTGCGCTCGCGGCTCACTGGTACAGCGAACCGGTGTTCACCACCGGCTGCGCGTCGCGGTCGGCGCACAGCACCACCAGCAGGTTGCTGACCATGGCGGCCTTGCGCTCCTCGTCCAGTTCGACCACGTCGTCCTCCTCCAGCCTGGCCAGGGCCTGCTGGACCATGCCGACCGCGCCGTCCACGATCTGCTTGCGGGCGGCGACCACGGCCCCGGCCTGCTGCCGTCGCAGCATCGCCTGCGCGATCTCCGGAGCGTACGCCAGCCGCGTGATCCGCGACTCGATGATCTTCACTCCGGCCGACTCGACGCGCAGCGACAGCTCCCGCGACATCATCCCGGTGATCTCGTCGGCGTTGTCGCGCAGCGAGGTCCGGTCGGCGGCGTCGTAGGGGAAGCTCCCGGCGATGTGCCGCACCGCGGCCTCGGTCTGGAACGCCACGAACTCCACGAAGTCGTCGACCTCGAACACCGCCCGCGCGGTGTCCTCGACCTGCCACACCACCACCGCCGAGATCTCGATCGGGTTGCCGTCCAGATCGTTGACCTTGGCCAGCCCGGTCTCGTGGTTGCGGATCCGGGTCGAGATCCGCCGCCGCTCGGTGATCGGGTTGACCCAGCGCAGGCCGTCCTCGCGGACCGTCCCGGTGTAGCGGCCGAGCACCTGGAGCACGCGGGCCTGGTTCGGCGCGACCGGCGTCAGCCCCGCGCCGACCACCAGCCCGGCCAGGAACAGCAGCACCCCGCCGACGACCCCGGCGACCGCCGCGCCGCCCCCGGCGGAGATCCCCCAGAGGAACAGCGCGACCCCTCCCGGCACCAACAGCAGCGCCAGTCCCAGCATCGGCCAGCCGCTGACGTTGCGCGCCGGACGCTCCACGATCTGCGGTCGCGGCATCTCCACCGGCGCGACCTCCGTGTTCAGCTCTGTCATGAGCCCTCCTTGGGGTATGGCATCAATCTAGCAAAGTGATATCACTTTTCGCCAGAGGGATTCCCCACCGAACAACACGAAACGGATGGAACGGTCATGGCGCGGGAGGTCAGCGGCGCCCGCCGAGGCCCGATCCGGCCACCGGGCGCGGGACGGCGGTCAGGCGCGGGACGGCCCGGTGCGGCGCGGGACGGCCCGGTGCGGCGCGTCGCAACGAGGGCGGGCGGCGACACGGTCGACGCGCGTGCCGCGGAGACGTCCCGCTTGCGCGAGGGAGACGAGCGCGGTGTTCACGCGGGCGGCGTTGGCGGCGCGGGGCGGTCACCGCTCTTGGTCGCCGTCCTCGGTCACGCCGTCAGCACCGCGTCCGCCGCCTCCTCGCGCGTCATCGCCGCTCCCCGGGCGAACGCCTTCTCGTAGGCGGCGTCCCCGAGCGCCTCCCGCACGGCCGCGGCGACGCGGACGGTGTCGGGGGACAGCAGCCGTCCGATGGTGCGCAGCGTCCGCTCCGCCCCCAGCAGCACCGCCGCCCGCTCCGGCCGTCCCTCGGCGAGGGCGACCGCGGCCATCCCCAGCGCCGCGTCGCCTCCCGGCGAGGCGACCGTGGTCCCGCCGGTCCCGCCGGTCCCGTCGAGCGCCCGCCGGAACAGGCCCCTGGCCCGCTCCGGGTCGCCCTCCGCCAGCGCCAGCCAGCCCAGCCCGGCGTGCGCGCGCACCGGCGTCCCGCCGCTCCAGCCCCACTCGGCGATCGGCGCCGCCAGGACCTCCTCGTACAGGCGGCGCGCCGTCGCCGTGTCGCCGCGCAGCCGCGCGATCTCGGCGAGGCCGTGCCGGGCGGTCATCGCCTTCGGCTGCGCGCCGGCCCGCGCGGCGAGCTCGGCCGCCCGCTCGTAGTCGCGCCCGGCCGCGTCGAGGTCGCCGCCGCGCAGCAGCAGGTCGCCGCGCCGGACCAGCAGGTCGCTCTGGTCCTCCCGCGCGTCCAGCTCCTCGACCAGCTCCAGGGCCTCCGCCAGCAGGGTCAGCGAGCGCTCCACCTCACCCCGCAGCTCGGCCAGCTGGGACTGGGCGTCCAGCGTGTTGGCGATGCCCCACCGGTCGCCGAGCGCCCGGAAGATCACGGTGGCCCGCTCGAACAGCGGCTCGGCAGGCTCGGTCTCCCCGGCGAACAGGATCTGGTAGCCCATGCTGAAGGCGTCCAGCGCGCGCAGCCACGGGTCCTCCGACATCAGCAGGTGGGAACGCCGCTCGGCGACGTCGTCGGCGGCGGGCAGCGGGTTGACCATCGCCCACAGCACCAGGCAGCCCGGCCGCCGGGGCACGCCCCGCATCGTCGCCATGACCGTCTCGGCCGCCCGCAGGTGCGCCGCGCCGTCCGCGCCCAGCGCGCCGGTGGCGCGCGCGTTCACCACGCACGTCACGTACTCCTCGGCCAGCCCCTCCGGCGGCACGGGCCCGACCGCCGCCAGCAGCTCGGCCGCCGGGCCGCCGAGCTCGCCGCGCCGCCCGCGCAGCCACATGTACCACGAGGCGGCCGCCATCAGCCGCAGCCCGGTCCCCGGATCGGCCGCCACCGCCCACCGCAGCGCGGCCCGCAGGTTGCCGTGCTCGGCGGCCAGCCGCGCCAGCCAGTCGAGCTGCCCGGCCGAGCGCAGCCGGGGGTCGGCGGTCTCGGCGAGGTCCAGGAAGAACGCCGCGTGCGCCCGCCGGAACCGCTCCCGCTCACCGGCCTCGGCCAGCCGCTCCAGGCCGAACGCCCGCACCGTCTCCAGCATCCGGTACCGGACCCCGTCCACCTGCACGAACGACTTGTCCACGAGCCCGGCCAGCAGGTCGTCCAGCGCGAAGCCGGACAGCCCGCACACCCGCGCGGCGGCCTCCGCGGTGAACCCGCCGGAGAACACCGTCAGCCGCCGCGCGAGGGCCCGTTCGTCCTCGTCCAGCAGGTCCCAGCTCCACTCGACCACCGCGCGCAGCGTCTGGTGCCGGGGCGCGGCGGCCCGGTTCCCCCGCGACAGCAGCCGGAACCGGTCGTCCAGCCGCGCCGCGAC
The DNA here is from genome assembly GCF_001552175.1 of Actinomadura kijaniata NBRC 14229. GTDB lineage: Bacteria > Actinomycetota > Actinomycetes > Streptosporangiales > Streptosporangiaceae > Spirillospora > Spirillospora kijaniata. The sequence goes on along the minus strand of NZ_BCQR01000002.1, from coordinate 13,241 downwards.
CTCCTCGACCGGCAGCGACCGCAGCCGCGCCGCCGCCAGCTCGATGGCCAGCGGCAGCCCGTCGAGCGCGCCGCAGATCCGCAGCACCGCCCCGACGTTGCCCGCGGTGACCGCGAAGTCGGGGCGCACCGCCTCCGCCCGGTCGGCGAACAGCCGCACCGCCGGGTAGCCGAGCACGTCCTCCGCCGCCGTCCCGGCCGGGGGCAGCGGCAGCGGCGGCAGCGGCCACAGCCGCTCCCCGGTGATCCCCAGCGCCTCCCGGCTGGTCGCCAGCACCCGCAGCGCCGGGCACGCGCTGAGCAGCCGGTGCGCCAGCCGCGCCGCGTCGGCCACGACGTGCTCGCAGTTGTCCAGGATGACCAGCAGGGCGCGGTCGGCCAGCGCCGACACCAGCCGTTCCACCGGGTCGCCCTGCGGGGCCCCGTCCCGGATCCCGTGCTCGCGCAGCCCGAGCGCGCCCAGCACCGCCTGCGGGAGGTCGCGCCCGTCGCCGACCTGCGCCAGATCGACGAAGCAGACCTCGCCGGGCTCGCGCTGCCCGGCCTCCACGGCCAGCCGGGTCTTGCCGGCCCCGCCCGGCCCCAGCAGCGTCACCAGGCGCCCCTCCGACAGCAGCGCCCCCACGCGCCGCAGCTCCTCCTCGCGCCCGACGAAGCTGGTGAGCTGCGCGGGCAGGTGGGACCGCACCGACGCCGGGGGAGCGGCGGCGACCTCGCCCCGCAGCACCGCCAGATGGACCGCGGCCAGCTCCGGCGACGGATCGGCGCCGAGCTCCTCGGCCAGCGCCGCGCGCGCGTCCTCGTAGACGGCCAGCGCCTCGGCCTGCCGCCCGTCCAGGTACAGGGCCCGCATCAGCAGCCCGCGGGCGCGCTCCCGCAGCGGGTGCTCGGCGACGAGCCCCCGCAACGCGCCCAGCACCTCCGGGTGCCGCCCGATCGCCAGCGACGCCTCGGCGAGGTCCTCGACGACCGCGGCCCGCGCCTCCTCCAGCCGGGTCGCCCGCGCGGCCGCGAACGGAGCCGCCAGATCGGCCATCACCGGCCCGCGCCACAGCTCCAGCGCCTCCCGCAGCAGCGCGGCCGCCTGCCCCGGCGCCCCCTTCGACAGGGCCTCGCGCCCCTCCCGGGCCAGCCGCTCGAACCGGTGGACGTCGACGTCGTCGCGTTCGACGGCCAGCCGGTACCCGGCCGCGTGCCCCTCCACGAGCCCGGCGTCCCCGAGCCCCCGCCGCAGCCGCGACACCTGCGACTGCAGGGCGTTGGCGGCCCCGGCCGGCGGCTCCTGCCCGTACAGCCCGTCGATGAGCCGCTCGACGGGGACGAGCCGCCCGGCGTCGAGCAGCAGCAACGCCAGCAGCGCCCGCACCCGCGGGCCGCCCACCGCGATGACGTCGTCCCCGCGGCGCGCTTCCACGGGCCCCAGAATGCCGAACCGCATGGCCCGATTCTTCCGTATGGCCCGGCACGGTGTACGAGGCGCGGATGGGGGGTTAGCGTGCGAAGGCATGACCGACGCACCCACCGAGATCCAGGCCGTCACCGACTTCCTCCGAGCGCTGGAGGCCCTGGACGTCGACCACGCGCTGTCCTTCACGGCCCCTCAGATCGTCTACCAGAACGTGCCCCTCCCTCCGGCCCGGGGCCGCGAGGCGGTGGAACGGACGCTGCGCGCGATGGCCCGCTACGGCACCGGCTTCGAGGCCCGCGTCCACCACATCGCCGCCGACGGCCCGGTCGTGCTGACCGAGCGCACCGACGTCCTGGTCGCGGGCCCCTGGCGCGCGGAGTTCTGGGTCTGCGGCACCTTCGAGGTCCACGACGGCGAGATCACCCTCTGGCGGGACCACTTCGACTGGGCCACGCTCCTGGCGGCCTCGGCGCGGGGCCTGTTCGGGGCCGCGCTGGCCCGCCTCGGCCGGTGACACGGCCGGTGACGCGGCCCGCCCGGACGCCGCGCGGCGACGGGCCCGGGTAAAAACCGCGCCAACTGGAACAAACCCCCTACTGCCTGCGTTGACACCGGTGACGTCGCCAACACGGCGTCAAGGTGCGGGGGTCGCCGGGGGGACGGCTCCCGCACCCTTTTCTTTCCGCCGCCTTCTTTCCGCCACCCTCGTCCTCCGGGCCCGCCTCACAGCCGCTCGAAGCCCCGGACCCGCTCCCAGTCGGTGACCGCGCCCTCGAACGCCTCCAGCTCGGCGCGCGCGGCCTGGGCGATGTGCCCGACCACGTCGTCGCCGAAGACCTTCCCCGCCACGGGGCTGTTCTCCCAGCGGCGCAGGGCCTCGGTGAGGGTCCCGGGCAGGCGCGGGACCGCCGGGTCGGCCAGGGCGTTGGACCGGTGGGGCGCGGGCAGCGGCAGCTCGTTCTCGACGCCGTGCAGCCCGGCCGCGATGATCGCGGCCACCGCCAGGTAGGGGTTGGCGTCGCCGCCGGGCACCCGGTGCTCGATGCGCAGGGAGTGACCGGCGCCGACGACCCGGACGGGGCAGGTGCGGTTGTCGCGGCCCCAGCCGATGCCGGTCGGCGCGAACGCCCCGGGGCGCAGCCGCTTGTAGGAGTTGACGTTGGGGGCCATCAGCAGCGCGAAGTCGGCCATGCACGCAAGCTGCCCGGCGATGAAGTGCCGCATGAGGTCGGACATGCCGTCCCCGGCCGCCGGGTCGGCCAGCACGGCCGCGCCGTCGGTGCCGCGCAGCGACAGGTGGACATGGCAGGAGTTGCCCTCGCCCTCGTCGAACTTGGGCATGAACGTGACCGCGCGGCCCTCGGCGGCGGCGATCTGCTTGACGCCGTTCTTGAAGAAGACGTGGTTGTCGCAGGTCCGCATCGCCTCGTCGTACCGGAAGACGATCTCGTACTGGCCGGGGTGGACCTCCGCCCGCGCGGTCTCCATCCGCAGCCCGGCCGCCGTCATCTCGCGGCGGACGCGCCGCACCAGCGGCTCGACGCCCTCCAGACCCTGCAACGAGTAGTCGACGTTGTACCGGGTGGCGGGCCGCAGCCCGTGGTAGCGGTGCTCCCAGGCCTGCGCGTAGGACTCGCCGAACACCAGGAACTCCAGCTCGGTCCCGGCGAGGGCGGTCAGGCCGAGGGCGGCGAGCCGGTCGAGCTGCTCGCGCAGGACGCGGCGGGGCGCGACCCGCACCGGCTGCCCGTCGGGCCAGGAGGCGTCGGCCAGCACCACGGCCGTGCCCGGGTCCCAGGGCGGCAGCCGGACGGTGCCGGGGTCGGGGCGCAGCACGAAGTCGCCGAACCCGCTCTGCCAGGCGTCGATCGCGTAGCCGGGGCCGGTGTCCATCTCCACGTCGGTGGCCAGCAGGTAGACGCAGGCGTTGAAACCGCCGGCGGCGGCCTCGTCCAGGAAGTAGGGCGCCGACAGGCGGCTGCCCTGCAGCCGTCCCTGGAGGTCGGGCACCGCGACGACGACCTCCTCCAGGCGGCCGGCCTCGGCCTCGGCGCGCAGATGGTCGAAGGAGGGGGCGGACATCACTTCTCCTCGGGGAACGCGGTGGCGAGCGGGTTGGCGACGCGGCCGTGGACGACGTCGAAGCCCTCGTCGCGTTCGGCGCGGTCGTGGAAGCCGCCGCCGAGCAGCTGCTCGCGGTTGAGGGCGACCCGGTCGAACTCAGGGGCCAGCAGCCCGAATCCGGCGAAGCGGTCGGCCAGCTCGGGGAAGCGGGCGTGGTAGCGCTCGACCTCCCGGCGCACCATGGCCCAGAACTCCTCCTCCGGGACGCCCAGGTGCTCGGCCGCCAGCGGCGCGAAGAACCGGAAGTGCCCCGCGAAGACCGCGCTGAGCAGGGAGTGGGCCAGCTCGTGGGCGGGCCAGCGCAGCAGGACGCGGTCGGCGCGTTCGGGCAGGCCGGCGTACTCGGGGTGGTCGCCGGGCAGCAGGTTGACGTCCTCGGCGAAGTCCTTGACGGCGATGCCGACGGGGACGTCCCGCTCGTCGTAGAGGACGACGGTGTTCTCGCCGTGCGGGCAGAACGCGACGCCGTACCGGTACAGGTAGTGCAGCAGGCCGGGCAGCAGGGCCGACAGGAACGCCTCCAGCCACCGGTCGGCGGGCAGCCCGGAGCGCGCGACCAGCTCGGCGGCCAGGGCGCGGCCGTCGGAGCCGACCTTGAGCAGGGCCGCCATGGTGCGGGCGCGCCGCCCGTCGCCCAGCAGGGCGTCCACGGGCTCGCGCCAGACGGCGCCGAGCAGCTCGTGGTAGCGGTAGGGGGCGTCCCGGACCGACTCGTACAGCGGGTGGCCCACCGCGACGGCGGCGACCTCCCCGAGGGGGTGGAAGACCAGCTCGTCGCGCAGGTAGGGGTCGGCCGCGCGGACGCCGTGCAGCCAGGCGGTGACGTCCGGCGCGGCGGAGGTGGGCTCGGTGGACAGGCCGCGCCAGACCAGGGTGTTGCGGATGAGCAGCGGCACCTTGACGTTGCGGCGGTGCGGGTGGTCGAGGTTGGCGAGGGTGCGGATCGACTGGAGCGGGCGGTAGCGGTCGGGGCCCTCGCCGAGCCGCACGATGCGGCCCTCGGCGAGGTAGGGCGCGAACAGCGTCTCCACCGCCTCGTCCCAGTGGAACGGGTGGACCGGCATCCAGACGAAGTCGGCCGGACGGTGGGGGCCGCCGGCGCAGGCCGCCGCCAGCGCCGCGGCGAACCGCTCGCGGACCTCCTCGTCCAGCTCCTCCTTCAGCAGGGTCTCGGCGTCCAGCCCGGGGACGCCGGAGTAGGCGGCGAGGCTGGAGTGGACGGCGGCCCAGACCAGGCGGACCGCCTCGGCGGTCTCGGGCGCGTAGGCCGCCGAGTCGGAGGCGGAGAAGCCGAGCCGGCCCTTGTTGAGCAGCATGCAGGGATGCCCGTCCTGGTGGGCCTCCAGGGCGAGGTGGTCCAGGTCGGCCAGGGCGGCGGCGGGCAGGGCGCGGGCGAGGGACCCGGCGTCGGCGCGCCGCGTGGCGGTCAGCTCCCGCAGCACCTCGGCGGTGGTGGGGCCGTCCCAGCCGAGCACGCCGCGGGCGTCGAGCAGGAACCGTTCGGGGCCCGCCTCGCCGTCGCCCGGGTCGGGGTGGCGCGCGGGCGGCCCGGCGAGCCGCCAGGTGCCGAAGGTCCCGCGGGCGGCGCGGAAGGTCCAGCGGACGCCGTCGCCGAAGTCCAGCCGGTAGGCGTCGGCGCCACCCGCCGGATCCGGCTCGGGGACCAGCAGCTCCTCGTAGGCGAACTCCTCGACGGCCTTGACCAGCAGCCGGCGGCCCGCCTCGGCCCAGGCGTCTCGGGTGACGGGGTTCATCGGTCGTACTCCTTGACTCGCAGGGGGGCGTGCACGGGCGCTTCGCCGGGGACGGCGGCGAAAGCGGTGTCGGACGGGGCCGGAAGGGGGACGGGGGAACCGGACGCCCGCGCCCGCGGCAGGGCGGCCGCGGCGACGCACAGCAGCGCCACGGCGGCGACCGTCAGCGGCAGGGCCAGGCCGTGGGAGACCATGGCCGCCGACACCAGCGGGGCCGCCAGCAGCCCGGCCGAACGCACGGTCTCCACGGCGGTGAAGGCGGGCCCGGCGGTGCCGGTGGAGTGGAACATCCGCATCTCCACGGCCACCTGCGCCAGGCCCAGCCCCAGCCCCGTCAGCAGCCGGCCGCAGACCAGCTCCGGGAGACCGTCGGCCGCGTACTGCCACACGAACCCGGCCGCGCAGACCGTGGCCGCCACCGGCAGCAGCCGGTGGCCGAACCGGTCGTGGCAGCGCCGTGCCAGCGGCAGCGTCGCCAGCGCGCCCAGGCTCGGCAGGAAGAACAGCACCGCGCCGCCCAGCGAGCCGCTGCCGAGGCCCTCGGCGAACTCGGTGAAGAACGGGCGCGCCACGGCGAGCGCGAAGTCGAACGCGACACCGATCAGGGCCGCCTGCGCCAGCAGCAGCCACCAGCGGCGGCGCGGGACGGCGGCCCGCCCTCCGCCCGCGTTCCCGGACGACGGCACCGGCCGTCGCTCGCCGGACGGCAGCCGCCGCAGCGCCCGCAGGATCAGGACCGCCAGCAGCACGTCGGCCACCGCGAACGCCGACACGCCGAGGCGCGGGTCGGGCAGCGCGAGCACGGCCGCCCCGACCAGGGTCGCCGCCACCGCCGTCACGTGGAACACCACGACGATGGAGCGCACCGCGGCCAGCTCGGCGTGCTCGGCGTCGCCCTGCTCCTCGGCCGCCTTCCGGGTGCACTCGGCGACGAAGGCCGGGTAGGCCAGCAGCAGCGCGGCGTTGCACGCCACCGAGACGGCCGACAGGGCGGTGAAGGCGACGTAGCTCGGCGCGAACCCCAGCACCACGTCCACCGCGGCGGCCGAGCACAGCCCGGCGACCACGCACTGGTGCAGCGGCCACCGGCGGGCCGCCAGCCCCCACAGCGGGAGCGCGACCAGCCCCATGATGCGGCAGACCCACAGGTACAGGCCGGTCGCCTCGGGGTCGTCGACGTCGTAGAGGCGCTCGAACAGCTGGGGGAAGAACGGGGCGAGCGCGGTCTCGGCGACGAGGTACAGCGCGATCACCGCGACCAGGAGGGCCCGCAGCGGCACCCCGGGCCGCGCGGGGTCGGCCTTCCCGGCCGCCCGGGAAGGGGTCACCGCCGGGGTCCGATCGGGTCCGGCAGGCGTTCCGCCGGGACGGGCACGTCGTCGCCGGAGGCGGCGGGGGAGCCGGAGGCGGCGGAGCCCTCGGGCGCGCCGAACGTCGTCCAGGCGGCCCGCTCGGGCACCGGCAGGACGGTCCGCCCGCACACCGCGTTGAGGATCTTCGCGGCGCGCCAGGCGCCGAGGGTGAGGTCGGGGGCCCCGACGCCGTGGGTGTGCATCTCGGCGTTCTGGACGTACAGCGTGCCGCCGACGCGCGGGTCGAGCGCGACCCGGTACCGGTCGTCGATCCGGTAGCGGCCCCTGGCGTCCCAGTCGACCAGGTCGCCCATGGCGTCCAGGAACGCCGGGCGGGTGGCGGCGTAGCCGGTGGCCGCGACGATCGCCGAGGTGCGGAAGGTGAAGGAGCGGTCCTGCTGGCCGTGGTGGCAGGTCAGCGCGTACCCGTCACCGTCGGCCTCGACCGCGCGCAGCTCGACGCCCGGGTGCAGGTCGACGCGGGGACGCCCGCCGCCGATGGTGCGCTCGTACATCTCGTCGTGGATCTCGGCGAGGGTCTCGACGCTGACGCCCTTGTAGAGCTGCCACTGCTCGCGGACCAGCCGCTCGCGGCGCTCCTCGGGCAGCCCGCGGAAGTAGCGGATGTAGTCGGGCGTGAAGTGCTCCAGCCCGATCTTGGAGTACTCCATCGGGGCGAACGCGGGGGTGCGGGCCAGCCAGCGGACGAACGGGCCGCCGCGCCCGTCCCCGTCCTGGCGGCGGATGAGGTCGAGGACGACCTCGGCGCCGGACTGCCCGGCCCCGAGCACGGTCACGTCGTCGGCCTCCGCCAGGGTGTCGCGGTGGTCGCGGTAGTCGGCGCTGTGCAGCACGCGGCCCCGGTGCGCGTCGGTCAGCAGGGGCCGCAGCGGCTCGGGCACCACCGGGGTGGTGCCGACGCCGAGGACGACCTGCCGGGCCAGCACCCGTCCGGTCGCGCCGTCGGCCGACCGGTGGGTCACCGCGAACGCCCCGGCGGCGTCGTCCCAGGTGACGGCGGTGACCTCGGCGTCGAAGCGGCAGGAGGGCAGCCGTTCGGCGACCCAGCGGCAGTAGTGGTCGTACTCGCGGCGGGGGATCAGGAACCGCTCGGAGAAGAAGAACGGGAACATCCGGTCGTGGTGCCGCAGGTAGTTCAGGTACGACCAGGGGCTGGTGGGGTCGGCCATCGTGACCAGGTCGGCGAGGAAGGGCACCTGGAGGGTGGTGCCGTCCAGCAGCAGGCCCGGGTGCCAGGAGAAGGCGGGCTTGGCGTCCAGGAACAGCGCCTTCAGGTCCGGCACGCCGTCCGCGAGGGCGGCCAGGGAAAGGTTGAACGGTCCGATGCCGACGCCGACGAGGTCGTAGGGGGCGTCGTGCGGGGCGTCATGGGGGGTCTGGGGGTTCAACGCCGCTCCTCCGCGAGGGGGTTGGGAAGGTCGATGTAGACGGACTGGGTGTGCACGTCGCCGACGAGTTCGTCGAGCCCGTCCACGCAGGTGAGGTAGTTGCCCTTGCAGCGCAGCGTGGGCGCGTCGAGCAGCAGGTCCAGCAGGCCCTTGGCGCCGGGCTCGGCGGCGCGCAGCCGCTCCAGCCGCGCGCGCAGCACGGCCAGCAGGTCGCCCTCGCCGGCCAGGCCCTGGGAGCCCAGGGCGCCGACGAGGCCCAGCAGGTTGCTGATGCCGAGGTAGTAGCCGACGCGTTCGTCGACGAAGGCGTCGTCGAAGACCAGCTCGACGTCGTCGGTCGCGCCGGGCAGCAGGCGCTCCACCTCGCCGAGGCGGGACTCGGCGAGGTAGTAGCCCTGGCTGTCGCGGTACCAGCCCGCGTCCGGCAGGCCGTCGTCGCCGAGGGCGACCAGGGTGTTCTGGTGGTGCGGCTCCAGGGCGATCCCGTAGCGGGCCTGCAACCGGATCAGGGGGACGGCCAGGACGTCCAGGTAGCGTTCCAGCCAGCGCGCGGCGGCCGCCGCGACCGTGGTGCCGTGGGCGCGGGCGGCCCGCGCCACGGCCGCGGCGAGCAGGCTGCGGTGCCGGGGCGCCGACCCGTCGCCGGGGCCGGTCCGCTCGGCCAGCAGCCCGGCGACGCACAGTCCCTCGCGGCCGCCGCCCCGGAACGGGTTGTCGCGCACGGCGGTCTCCAGGCCGGTCTCGGCGCCCGAGGTGCCGACCGAGACCCAGGCGAAGTCCCGCAGGATCGCGAAGTCGGGGTGCTCGGCGCGCAGCCAGTCGGCGGGGCCCGCCGCCAGCAGCCGGGCGGCGCTGACCCCGAGGCGCATCTCGCCGCGCAGGTTGTTGCGGCGGGAGTTGGTGATGCGCATGCCCAGCGACAGCTTGAGCATCACCTCGGCGTCGGGCCGGTGGACCGTCCGCACCGAGGAGGTGGGGAACCAGGGCGCCCCGCCGGGCCCCAGCGGGATCAGCAGCCCCTCGTCCACGAGCCGCCGCAGCTCCGGCCGGTGCGCCGCCTCCCGCGCCTGCCAGGGGTGCGCGGGGACCGGCACGGTGCCCGGCGGCAGGTCGACGCCGTCGGCCAGCGGGCGCAGCAGGTCGGCCACCGCGCGGCCGTCGGCGCTGTCGCCGACCACGATCTCGGGGCGGGCGGCGAACCAGTGCAGGGCGAACGAGCCGCGCAGCTCGGGGGAGAAGTCGGCCAGTTCCCGTTCGGTCGCCTCCTCGCGGCTCTTGGGCGCCGGGTGGAAGGGGTGGCCCAGCAGGAGCGCCTGCTCGGCGTCCAGGAACGGCGTCGGCCCGGCGGCCCCGTCGGGCTCGGCACGGCGGGACGCCAGGTGGGCGGCGATCCGCGCGGCGGAGTCGATGACGCGGCCGACGGCGTCGGCGCCCAGGTGGGCGGGGTGGCCGCGGCCGGTCGTGGACTCGCGGACCGCCGCCGCCGCGACCAGCGCCACGTCGGCGGGCGGCGCGTCGTCCCGGCCGGTGCCGAGCACGGCCGGCACGCCGAAGCGGTGCCAGCCGGTGGCCGAGCGGTACCGGACCGGCACGCTCAGCCGCAGGCCGCTGGCGGGGAGGTCGAGCAGCAGGTCGCGGCCGGGGGCGGGCACCCTGGTGCCGGTCTCCCGGACGTAGGCGCGCAGCAGCGTCTCGACGGCGGCCGCGTCGGCGGCGCGCGCCGGGTCGGGGTGGTCGAGCGGGTCGGGCCCGCCGGCGGGGGTCCGGTGGTCGAGGGGGTCGGGGCCGACCGTGGTCGGCGGGGGCGACGGAAGGGGCATCGGGGACTCCGGGGAGGGGAACGGGCGGGGCCCGGTCAGAGCAGGACGCGGTCGGCGACGGGGTGGCCGAGGAAGGAGTGCATGGCGAACTCCCAGCCGTAGGAGCCCGCGTAGGGGAACACGGCGATGTCGCCCGCGCGCACGCGGTCCACGCGCACGTCCCGCAGCAGCGTGTCCTCGGGGGTGCACAGCTCGCCGACGAACGTGACGCGGGTGTCGGCGGCCTCGGGGCGCGGGCAGTCCTCCGGCCACTCCTCGACGGGCAGGACCGCGACGTTGTGGACGATGTCCCAGGAGGTGGGGAGCTGGAAGTGGTTGATGCCGCCGCGCAGCGCGGCGAACGACCGCCCGTAGGAGTGCTTGACGTCGGTGACCTCGGCGGCGTACCAGCCGCAGTCGGCGACCAGGAACCGGCCGGGCTCCAGCGCCACCCTCACCCCCTCGGGCACCGCGACGTCGGCGGCCAGCTCCCCGAACCGGGCCACGTCGAAGGGCTTCTCGCCCTCGAAGTTCACGCCGATGCCGCCGCCGACGTCCACGTGCCGCAGGTCCACGCCGTGCCGGGCGGCCGTGGCGAGGCTCCACTCCACGCACCAGCGCAGGTAGGTCGCGTGGGTCTCGGCGTCGAGGTTGTTGGAGGCGGCGTGGATGTGGAAGCCGACCAGGTCGACGCCCGGCAGGCGGCGGGCGAGGGCGACCGCGTCGGCCACGTCCGGTTCGGCCACGCCGAACTGCGAGGGCTCGCCGCCCATGTGCAGGGACCCGGTGACGGGGATCTCGGCGGGGTTGACGCGCAGCGCGACCCGCGCGGTCGTGCCGCGCTCGCGGGCGATGCGGCTGACGCGGTGCAGCTCCAGCGGGCTCTCGGCGTTGATCGCCTCGACCCCGGCCTCGACCAGCCCGGTCAGGACGGGCACCGACTTGGCCGGTCCCGCCGCGACGACCGGCGCGGGGGAGCCGGGCGCGGCGGGCCTGGCGGCGGTGGCCAGGGCCAGCTCCGACAGCGAGGCGACCTCGAACCCGTCGACGTGCGGGGCCAGCGCCTCGACGATCCCCGGGAAGGCGTTGGCCTTGACCGCGTAGTAGACGGCCGCCCACGCGGGCAGCGCCGCGCGCAGCTCGCGGGCGCGCCCCGCCGCGACCCGGCCGTCGTACAGGTAGGCCGCGACCGGTGTCCCGGCCCGCGCGAGGTCGAGGACGCGTTGCCGCACGTGCGCGGGCACGACGTCGGCGGGGTAGGCGGAGCGGGGCGCGGCGGACGGGGGGAGTTCTATGGACACGACGGCTGCCTTGCTGGTGGGAGGGGACGCGGGGAGGGACGGGGCGCGCGGCGCGGATCAGGCCGGGCGCAGCGAACGCACGATCATGGTGTGGGGGCGCCAGCCGGGGTAGGGCTCCATGGTGCCGACGGGGGTGAACCCGTAGGCGGCGTAGCGGCCGAGGACGACGGCGTTGCCGTCGGCGACCAGCGCGGCGGCCCGCTCCTCCGGACGGCGGGCCAGGAACGACTCCAGCAGCGTGGCGGCGACGCTGCTCCGCCGCCAGGGCACTCCGACCAGGAGCTCGCAGAGCCCGACGGTGCGTCCCGGGTACTCGCGGACGAACTCCGGGTCGGGCGCGGGGGTGAGGCCCTTCCACCACAGGGAGTCCTCGGGGAGGGTGTAGCCGTAGAGGAACCCGGCGACGCGCTCGCCGTCGAAGGCGGCGACCAGCTCGAAGCCGGGGCGCCCGCGGTGGCGTTCCAGGCGTTCGGCGATCGACGGGTCGTTGTGGTCGCTGAGGTCCAGCGCGTGGGCGTAGACGTCCTCGTAGGCGTCCACCCACAGCGCGAGCCGCTCCCCGGCCGCCGGGCCGTCGAAGCGCTCCATGCGCAGGGCCGGGGCGTTCGGGAGGGAGACGGGGGCGGGGCCCGCGTCGGTGAGCAGTTCGGTCATGGTCCTTCTCCGGGGGTCGGCCGGGGCGTCCGGCGGCGCGCGGCCGCCGGGCGTCCCCGGCTGGGGGACGGGGGCCGCTAGTGGCCGGTACCGGCCGGGGCGGGGTTCTCCGCCCGCTCGGCGACCAGCTTGAGCAGGGCGTCGAGGTCGGCGGCGGTGGTGCGCGGGTGCAGCAGCGTCACCTTCAGCCAGAGGCGGCGGCGTCCGTCGCGGTCGGCGACCCGGGCCCGGCCGAGGACCGCCCGCCCCTCGGCGAGCAGCTCCCGCCGGACGCCCGCGACGAGCTCGTCGCCCGCCTCCTCGCCCGCCGCCTCGGCCAGCGCGTCGGCCGCCACCGGCCGGAACAGCACGGTGCTGATGCCGGGGGAGCCCGCGTGGCGGCGCAGCGCCGGATGCGCGTCGACGGCGCGGGCGAACTCCTCGGCCACCCCGACGCAGTGCTCGACCGCGCCGGCCATGCCCCGGCGGCCCAGGGCCCGCAGCGTCGCCGCGATCTTCAACGCGTCCGGGCGGCGCGAGGTGCGGATGGAGCGGCCGAGCAGGTCCGGCAGCCCGGCCTCGGTGTCGTCGTCGGCGTTGAGGTAGTCCGCGGTCAGCGACAGCGGCTCCAGCAGGGCGGTGTCGGCGACCGCCAGCACCCCGGCGGCCACCGGCTGCCATCCCAGCTTGTGCAGGTCGTAGGTGACCGACACCGCGTGCTCGATCCCGGCCAGCCGCGGCGCCAGCTGTTCGCTGAACAGCAGGGGGCCGCCGTAGGCCGCGTCGACGTGCAGCTCGGCGCCGTGCGCGCGCGCCACCTCGGCGAGTTCGGGCAGGGGGTCGATCAGCCCCTCGTCGGTCGTCCCGGCCGTGGCGGCCACCAGCGCCGGGGACCCGTCGCGTCCGGCGTGCGCGGCCAGGGCCCGGCCGAGCGCGGCGGGGTCCATCCGGCCGCCGGGGCAGTCGACGACCACCGGCTCGGGAAGGCCGAGCAGCCACGCGGCCCGGCGCACGCTGTGGTGGGCGTTGGCGCCGACGAACACCCGCGGCGCGCGGGCCCCGGCGGCGAGCGCCCGTTCCCGGAACAGCAGCAGGGCGACCAGGTTGGACTCGGTCCCGCCGCTGGTGATGACCGCGTCGGGATCGGGGCGGCCGGCGTACACCAGCCGGGCGAGGACGGCGGTGACCTCCTCCTCGACGACCGCGGCGGCGGGCGCCTGGTCCCAGGAGTCCATGGAGGGGTTGAGCGCGGAGGCCGCCAGGTCCGCCGCGGCGGCCACGGCGAGCGGCGGGGTGTGCAGGTGCGCCACGCAGTGGGGGGCGGAGGGGTCGGCGGCGCCCTCGGCGGCCGCGCGGGCCACGCCGTACAGCGCCTCCTCCACCGGCAGGCCCTCCTCGGGCAGGATCGGGACGCACAGGGCGCGGGTGCGGGCCGCGACCGCCGCCGGGCCGCCGCCGGGCA
>NZ_BCQR01000001.1 GCF_001552175.1 Actinomadura kijaniata NBRC 14229 | reverse complement strand
CCGCTGGTGGGCGCCGCCCCGGCCGGACCGGCCGCTGGCCGACGCCGCCGCCGACATCCGCGCCGCCCTCGCCGACGCCGTCGACGCCCGCACCCGGGGCGGCGGCACGGTCAGCTGCGACCTGTCGGGCGGCCTGGACTCCACCTCGGTGTGCGTGCTGGCGGCCCGCGGCCCGGCCCATGTCGTCGCCAGCACCTGGCCGGGCCTCGACCCCGCCGACGACGACCTGGAATGGGCCCGCCGCGCCGCCGCCCACCTGCCCGACGTCGAGCACGCCGTCTGGCCCGTCGAACGCAGCCCGCTGGTCTACGCCGGGCTGCCCGACATCGACGACGTCCTCGACGAGCCGACCATCGGCGTGATGGACCACGCCCGCGTCCTCAGCCACGTTCCGGCGCTGGTGGCCAAGGGCAGCCGCCTGCACCTGACCGGCATCGGCGGCGACCACGTCGCCTGGTGCTCCGAGGCCCACTACCACCGGCTGCTGCGCCGCCGGCCGCTGCTGGCGGCGCAACGCCTGCGGGGTTTCCGCGCCCTGTTCACCTGGCCGCCGGGCCCGATGGCGGCGGCTCTGGCCGACGCCCGCCCCTACGGACGCTGGCTCGCCGACGCCGCCGCCGACCTGCGCCGTCCCGGGCCACCCCCGGTGACCGGCGCGCTCGGCTGGGGAACGCCGCCGCGGCTGTTCGAATGGGTCACCCCGGACGCCGCCCGCGCCGTCGCCGAACTGCTGCGCCGGACCGCCGCCACGGCGCGGCCGCTCGCCCCCGACCGCGGCGCGCACGCCGACCTGGAGGCGATCCACACCACCACCCGCATCGTGCGGCAGTGGGACCGGGCCTGCGCCCGCGCGGGGCTCCCGGCCGCCCACCCGTTCTTCGACGACCGGGTCATCGAGGCGTTCCTGGCGGTGCGGCCCGAGGACCGCGTCACCCCCTGGCACTACAAGCCCTCCCTGGTCGCGGCCATGCGCGGGGTCGTCCCCGACGCCTGCCTGGCCCGCACCAGCAAGGCCACCGCCGCCACCGACGCGGTGCGGGGCCTGCGCCGCCACGCCGCCGAACTGGACGCCCTGTGGGAGACGTCCCGCCTGGCCCGCCTGGGCCTGGTCGACGCCGACCGCCTGCGCGCCCTGACCGGACGCCCCGACGACCCCCGCCTGCGCGGCCCGATCCTGTACTCCACCCTGGCGTGCGAGGTCTGGCTCCGCGCCCGTTCCCGTGTGAAGGAGCCCTGATGAGCCTGCGACTGCGTCCCGGGGTGTCGACGGCCGACACCGAGTACGGCACGGTCGTCCTCGATGAGCACAACGGCCAGTACTGGCAGCTCAACGCCACCGGAACGCTGGTCGTCCGGCTGCTGCTGGACGGCCGCACCCTGGGGCAGGCCGCCGCGGCGGTGGCCGAGGAGTTCGACGTCACCGCCGAGCGGGCGCTCGACGACGCGACCGCTCTGCTCGACCGGCTGCGGACGGCCGGCCTGGTGGTGTCATGAGCACTCCCGCCGCGCTCGGCGACCGCGCCGCGCTCCCGCCCGTCCGCCGGGCCGCCGCCCTGGCCGCGGTGGGCCTGGCCCGCCCGCTGACGCTGCTGCCGCCGCACCGCCTGCGCACCGTGCTGACCCTGCTGCGCCGTGGCGCGGCGCCCGCCGGCCACGCCCACGCCGCGGCCGCCCGCCAGGCGGTCACCGCCGTCAGCCTGACCTGCCTGGGGCCGCAGGGCTGCCTGCCCCGGTCGCTGGCCACGGTCCTGCTGTGCCGCATGGCGGGACGCTGGCCGACCTGGTGCGTCGGCGTGCGCGTCACCCCGCCGTTCGGCGCCCACGCCTGGGTCGAGGCCGAGGGCCGCCCCGTCGGGGAGGACATGCCCGAGGGCTACCTCACCCCGCTTCTCACCGTCCCGCCCCACCCCGGGGCGTCCTCCCGATGACCGCCGGAGCGCGGAGCCTGCTGCGGCTGGCCCGGGGACACCACGGGGCGATCGCGGTCACCGTCGCGCTCACCCTGCTGTCGTCCGGCCTGGCGCTCGCCCAGCCCCTGGTCGTCAAGACGGTGATCGAGACCGCGGGGCGGGGCGGGGTGACCTGGCCGCCGGTGGCCGCCCTGGCGGGGCTGTTCGCCGCCACCGCCCTGACCCAGGCCGTGGTCCGGTACCTGGTGGCCCGCACCGGCGAACGCGTCGTGCGCGGCGTCCGGCACGCCCTGGCCGACCGGCTGCTGCGCCTGTCGGCGCCGGCCTACGACCGGCTCCGGGCCGGTGACCTGATCTCCCGCACCGGCACCGACACCGTCACGCTGCGGCACCTGGTCGCCAACGCCTGCACCGACGCGGTCACCGGCTGCCTGGGGCTGACCGCCGCCGTGGCGCTGATGCTGTGGCTGGACTGGGTGCTGTTCACGGCCGTCGCGCTGCTGGTCGCGGTCGCGGCGGCGGCCCTGGCGTTCGCCCTGCGCCGGATGCGCGCCGCCTCCCTGGACGCCCAGCGCGCCGTCGGCGCCATGGCCGCGGACCTGGAACGGGCCCTGTCGGCCCTGCGCACCGTCCGCGCGGCGCGGGCCGAACCCCGCGAGATCCGGCGCGTCACCGGGCACGCCGACGGGGCCTACGACGCCAGCCTGCGCATGGCCCGCTACGACGCCCTCGCCGCGCCCGCGACCGAACTGGCCGTCACCGGCTCGTTCCTCACGGTCCTGCTGGTGGGGGGCCTGCGCGTGGCGAACGGCACGACCTCCGTCGCCGAACTGGTCGCGTTCCTGCTGTACCTGCTGTACCTGACCGCGCCGCTGGGGGCGCTGTTCGAGGCGTTCAGCACCCTCCAGCAGGGCAGCGGCGCCGTGCACCGCATCGACGAGGCGCTGCGCCTGCCCCGCGAGGAGACGGCGGGCTCGGCCCCGGTTCCGGCGGCGCGTCCCGACGTCCCCCTGCTGGAGCTGCGGGACGTGTGGTTCGGCTACCAGCCCCGGCGGCCGGTCCTGCGCGGCGTGTCGTTCCGGGTCCCCGAACGCGGGCACGTCGCGCTGGTCGGGCGCTCGGGGGCGGGGAAGTCCACCACGTTCGCGCTCATCGAGCGGTTCCACGACCCCGACGGCGGACGGATCCTGTTCCGCGGCGCCGACGTGCGCTCCCTGGACCGCGCCGGGTACCGCGCCCGCGTCGGCCTGGTGGAGCAGGACTGCCCCGTCCTGCACGGCACGCTGCGGGACAATCTCCTCTACGCCGCGCCCGACGCCGACGACGCCGACCTGCGGGAGGTGCTGGACCTCACCAACCTCGCCGGCCTGGTCGCCCGCCTGCCCGGCGGGCTGGACTCCCCGGTGGGGGAGCACGGCTGCCGCCTGTCGGGCGGCGAGCGCCAGCGCGTCGCCCTGGCCCGCGCCCTGCTGGCCCGCCCCGACCTGCTGCTGCTCGACGAGCCGACCTCCCATCTGGACGCCGCCAACGAACGGGCCCTGCGCCACGCCATCGACCGGGCCGCCGCCCACTGCGCGCTGCTGGTGATCGCCCACCGCTTCACCACGATCCGCGCCGCCGCCCACATCCTCGTCCTGGACGAGGGCGGCATCGTGGCCGCCGGCACCCACGACCACCTGCTGGCCACCAGCGACCACTACCGCGCCCTGGCCGACGGATGGCTCGCCGACACCCCGCCCGCCCACGAGAGCGCCCTCCGCTCCACCGACCGCCGGAACGCCGCCGTCAGCGAAGGCCGGGGTGCCGCAGGCGGGCCACCGTGCCCCTGGTCACCGCCTCCTTGAACAGGGCCGACGCCCGTCCGGTGAGCACCGCCGGAAGGGGACTGTCATCGGCCCTGGCGAACTGCGTGACGCCGTCGCGGCGGCCCAGGCTGACGTTCGTCCAGAGGTAACGGACGCGGTGCGGCGGCGGCGTGCGCCCGGCGAGCAGGTCGGCGACCGCGCGTCCCGCGTACCGCCCCATCGGCAGGGCCGTCTGGCACGACATGCGGGACCGCCCGCCCACGTCGGCGGCGTCCCCGACGGCGAGGACGTCGGGATGCGACACCGAGCGCAGCGTCGCGTCGACGGCCACCCGCCCGGCCCCGTCGACGGCCAGGCCGGACGCGGCGGCCAGGTCCGGGACGCGGAACCCGGCCGTCCAGACCACCGCGTCGGCCGGCGCCTTCCGGCCGTCGGCCAGCAGCAGCCCGCCGCCCCCGACCTCGGCGACGGGGGAGTGCTCGCGCACCCGGACGTCCAGGCGGGCGAACGCGTCGTGAAGGTGCCGCCGCGCGCGCTCGGACAGGCCCGCGCCGATCCGCCCGGCGGTGACCAGCTCGACGCGGAGGCGGGGGTGGGCGGCGGCGAGTTCGGCGGCGGTCTCCAGCCCCGTCAGCCCGCCGCCGACGACCGTGACCGAGGACAGTTCGGGGAGCAGGGAGCGCAGCCGCCCCGCGCCGTCGGCCTGCGCCACGGTCAACGCGTGCTCGCGCACGCCCGGCACGGCGTCCACCTCGGCCCCGCTCCCCGGCGCGTAGACCAGGACGTCATAGGGCAGCGCGCCCGGCGCGGCGTCCACGCGCAGCACCCTGGCGTCGAGGTCGATGCCGGTGACCCGCGCGACGACGAGCTCGACGCCGGTCCCCTCCAGCAGGTCCGCGAGCGGCAGCGCGGGCAGCGGCTGGCCCGCCGCGAGCTGGTGCAGCCGGACCCGTTCGACGAAGTGGTCGGTCGCGTTGACCAGGGTCACGCGGGCGCGGTCGCCCAGCAGCCGCGCGGCGCGCCCGGCCGCGCCGAGCCCCGCGTATCCCGCGCCCAGTACCACGATGCGGTGTGTCATGTTCCCTCCCGGACGAGTTCGCGGGTTGAACCGGATGGCCCGCCCGTTCGTGACGGAGAGCGCGTATGACACGGCTCACATGGCGGCCTGCGCGGCGGCGTAGGCCAGCTTGTCCGGGTTGAGGACGAACCGCACCGCGTCGATCCGCCCGCCGGAGACCTCCACGGCCAGGACCGCCGTCAGCGCGGACCCGTGCCACACGAGGACGGCGGTCTCCCCGTTGACCTCGGCGGTCTCGAAGCGCGCCCGGGCCGCCTCCACGCGGCTCCACATCCCGCGCAGGTAGCGCGCCACCCGGTCCCGGCCCTCGACCGGCCGCCGCGCGGCGCGGCCCCCGCCGCCGTCGGCCCACACCGTCACGTCGTCGGCCAGCAGCCGTTCCAGCGCCGCGACGTCCCCGTCGCCGGCGGCGGCGAGGAAGCGCTCGACGACGCGGCGGTGGTGCTCGCGGTCGGCCTCGTACCGCCGCCGGGGCTCGCCGACCCGGGCGCGGGCCCGGCGGTGCAGCTGCCGGGAGTGCGCCTCGTCGATGCCGAGCACCCGGGCGATCTCCCGGTGGGGGTGCCCGAACGCCTCGCGCAGGATGAGCACGGCGCGTTCGGCCGGGGTGAGCCGTTCCAGCAGCACCAGCACGCCCATCGACACCGACTCCCGCTGCTCGGCGGTCTCCAGCGGTCCCAGCGCGCCGCCGCCGGTGAGCACCGGCTCGGGGAGCCACGGCCCGACGTAGCGCTCCCGGCGGTTCCGCGCCGAGGCCAGCCGGTTGAGGCACAGGTGGGTGACCACGGTGGTGAGCCACGCCGCCGGGACCTCGACCGGCCCGGACCGGCTCCATCTCAGGTAGGCGTCCTGGACGACGTCCTCGGCCTCGGCCGCCGACCCCAGCATCCGGTAGGCCAGGCCCAGCAGCCGGGGCCGCTGCTCCAGGAACGTCTCCACCGCGGCTTCCACGCCGCAGATGCTAGGACGCGGGCGACGCGACCTCGGCCGCGGGCCGGGCGCCGCGCCCCGGCCGCCGTTCCGTGCCGGCGCGGGGGTTTGTCACCGGCTGATAGTTCCGCCGGGGTGGACGCGTGAATTACCGAAGACCTGGGTTGTCACTTCGGAAGAAAAATTCCGGGCTTGTCGAACACCATTCTTGTCACTCGGTGAGGAGCAGGTCAGGGAAGGGTTGTCACCGAGTGAGGAGAAGGGATTACCGTTCACTCCGCTGCGTGCGACCGCGAGTCCGTCGCGTGAAAGTACGTGATCAATGATGCATTTTCCGATGGCCTGAGTTACGGTTTCTCTGGCATTTCTTCGGAACGGCGTGGGTGCTCTCTCGTGGAGGGAGGTGGCGATGGCGCGGGACACGGTGGCCGCGGTGGGAACGGCGGGGACGGTCGTGGTCCCGGCCGAGGTGGTCGCGGCCCTGCGGGCCGAGTCCGCCACCCTGGCCGACGAGGTCATCGCCGGGATCCGGGAGGCCGTCCCCGCCTACTCCGAGCCCGTCGAGACCTCCTACCGGCCCGCGTTCCGGGTCATCGTCGAGCAGGCCATCGCCGCGTTCGTCGACCGGCTCGGCGGGTCCGGCGCCCCGCACGAGTACCGCGACGAGCTCTGCCGGGCGATGGGGCGCGGCGAGGCGCGGGACGGGCGGGCGCTGGACGCGCTCCAGGCCGCCTACCGGGTCGGGGCGCGGATCGCCTGGCGGCGGCTGGCCGAGACGGGGCGGCGGCACCAGGTGTCGCCGGCGGTCATGTCGGTGATCGCCGACGCGCTGTTCGCCTACATCGACGAGCTGGCCTCGCTGTCGGTGCAGGGCTATCTGGAGGCGCGGGGCCGCGACGACGGGACGCGCGCCGAACGCCACCGCCTCCTGCTGCGGACCCTGCTGCGCCCCGGGGCCGCGCGGACGCTGCTGGCCGAGGTCGCCGTCGAGGCCGGATGGGACGTGCCCGCCGAGGTCACGATGGTCGCCCTGCCGGCCGGAACGCCGTGCGAGGCGCGGGCCCTGGCCGCCGACGTGCTGGCCGACCTGGACGCCGCCGAGCCCCACCTGCTGATCCCCGGCGCGTTCGACCGGGGCCGGGAGGAGATGCTCGCCGCCGCGCTGCCCGACCGGCGGGCCGCCGTGGGGATCACCGTGCCGCTCGCCGCCGCGGCCGACTCGCTGCGGTGGGCGCGGCGGGCGCTCGCGCTGGTCGAGGCCGGGGTGCTGGAGGACCGCGGGCCCACCCGCTGCGAGGACCATCTGCTGGACCTGTGGCTGCTGGCCGACGGCGCACTGCTCGACCAGATCGCGCGCAGGCGTTTCGCGGAACTGGCCGATTTGGGCCACGCGCAACGGGTTCGCGTCGCGGAGACGCTCGCCGCGTGGCTGGAGACGGACGGCAACGCGGTGGCCGCGGCGCGGCGGCTCGACGTCCATCCCCAGACCATCCGCTACCGGATGCGGCAGATCAACGGCGTGTTGGGGGAACGCCTCACCGAACCGGCGGGGAGGTTCGCGCTGGAGGCGACGCTACGGGCGAGCCGCCTTTTGGACCATCCGATGGAGGTGGACCGAAATCGTATCGGTCATGACGGTGGGTGAGAGGTCCATCATCGCTGGTGATTTTAAGGTTTCTTTACGGAAACGCTTCTGTTCTTGATCTAGCTTTCGGTGTGCTTCAGCTCACACAGCTCGGTGGCGCGCAGGGGTCCCCGCTCGGCGCGCCCTGCCGGGTCGAATGCTCGACCGCCGCCCGTCACGAGGCCGGACGCCCCGCCCGGTCCCCATCCACCCCGTGACGGCGGTGCTCCGGGAGGTGTCACCGTTGACGCAGACGTTCGACCTGGGCGAGATCGAACGCCGGCCCGACCGGTTGCCCCGCGGGGTGGCCGAGCTCATGCGGCCGGAGCTGCCCAGCCTCGCCGTCGAGATGATCGAGGAGATCCGCCGCAACGTCCCCGAGTACGGCAATCAGGCCAACGCCGCCTACCTGGAGGCGCTGCGCATCGGCGTCGAACGCGCCCTGCTGCACTTCGTGGAGCAGATCGCCGACCCGGGCGCGCCCCGCGAACGGCACGACGAGACCTACCGCAGGCTCGGCCGGTTCGAGGCGCAGGAGGGGCGGTCGCTGGACACCCTCCAGTCGGCGTTCCGGATCGGCACGCAGGTCGCCTGGCGGCGGGTCATGAAGATCGCCCCCCGGTACCGGCTGCCGTCGATCGTGATGGCGCAGCTCGCCGACACCCTGTTCTCCTACCTGGACGAGCTGGCCGCGCTCGCGCAGGAGGGGTTCCTGGAGGAGCGGCGGGAGGGGGAGACCCAGACGCACCGGCGGCGGCTGCTGGCCCTGCTGGTGCGGGTGCCCGCCCCGTCGCGGCGCGCGGTGGCCGAGATCGCCGCGCTGGCGGAGTGGCCGCCGCCGGAGGAGGCGACGCTGGTCGCGGTGCCCGCCGACGCGCGCTGCCGCCGCGCCGCCCTGGACGACGACCTGCTGGTCGACCTCACCGCCGACGAGCCGTACCTGCTGGTGCCCGGCGAGCTGACCGCCGACCGGGAGCGGATGCTGACCGAGGCGCTGCCGGAGGGCCGGGTGGTGGCCGGGCCGACGGTGCCGGTGGCGCAGGCCGCCGACTCGCTGCGCTGGGCGCGCCAGGCGCTGCTGCTGGTCGAGTCGGGGGTGCTGGGGGACGGCCCGGTGACGCGCTGCGAGGACCACCTGGTCACGCTGTGGCTGCTGGCGGACCGCGCGCTCACCGAACGGCTCGCCCGGCGGCACCTGGCGGGGCTGATGTCGTTGCCGGAGGCCCAGCGGGACCGGCTGCTGGAGACCCTGCGGGTGTGGTTGACGACGCGCGGGACGGCCGCCACGATCGCCGAGGAGCTGCACGTCCACCCGCAGACGGTGCGCTACCGGATGCGGCAGCTGGAGAACGTGCTCGGCGACCGCCTCACCGACCCCGAGTCGCGGTTCGCGATCGAGGTGGTGCTGCGCGCGCTGTGGCTGCGGGACCGCGCCGACATCCCGCCCGGTTCTTCCGGAAATGTCATCGGATGATAATCCCGGCCATTGTCACAAGGCGCGGATAATCACTTGGCGATGACCTTCACCAACGGCCTTGCTCCGGTTGTTCGGCCCGTGTTTCGATCCCTTTCGTCGCGCGTTCTCGCGGCCCTCGCGGACAGGGAAGGCAGGTGGCAGGTGCGCGTCCGGAAGGCAGGAATCCCCGTGCTGGCGGGACTCGGTGCGGCGGCGGTCCTCGCGGTCGGCGCGCCGCCGGTGCTCGCCGACCCGACCCCCGACCCGAGCACCACGGCGTCCGAGCCGGAGCCCAGCCCCAGCCCGAACCCGGAACCCACCCCGACGCCCGATCCGACGCCCACCGATCCCAAGCCGACCGACCCGAAGCCGACGGATCCCAAGCCCACGGATCCCAAGCCGACCGATCCCAAGCCCACGGATCCGAAGCCCACCGATCCCACGCCCACCGAGCCGAAGCCCACGGACCCGACGCCCACCCAGCCCACGCCGACCGACCCGAAGCCCACCGAGCCCCGGCCGACCGACCCCACGCCCACCGAGCCCGGCCGCCCCGTGCTGTCCCTGGGCGTGTCGGTGTCGTCGGCGACGGTCCGGCCCGGCGGGACGGTCACCATCACCGCCCGCGTCGCGTCGGCGACCGCGACCGCGTCCGGCACCGTCCTGCGGATGTCGGCCACCCGCGCGTCGGTCAGCCCCGGCAGCCAGGCGCTCGGCGGCGTGGACGCCGGGGGACGGTCCGCGCTCGCGCTGCTGTCGGTCCCCGGGAACGCCAAGCCCGGCATCGCCAGGCTGACCGTCACCGCGTCCGCCGCCAGGGCCGCCGCCCGCTCCCAGACGTACTCGATCGTCATCGTCGGCCCCAAGGGCGAGCTGCCGGCGGGTCTCGGCCCGTCGTCCCTGCCGCCCGACGTCCCCCCGATCACCCCCGACCCCTCCACCGCCAACCCGCTGGGGACCATGAGCGGGCCGCAGGTGGCGTTGCCGCCGGTCGCCGGGCCGCAGCTCGCGGGGCAGCCGCTGACGATGGTGTTCCAGGGACGGCTGCGCGCCGCGCACGAGGAGACCTCGCCCGTCGACGACGCGGCGGCGGTGGCCGCGGGCACCCTGGCGGCGGGCGGGACGTCGCTGATGCTCGTGCTGCTGTGGCGGCGCGTCGGCCGCCGCGGGCTGCCCCCGGTCCGCCGCGCCGACCTGCTCCAGCTCCGGCTGCAGGGCAAGCGCGTCACCCGGGCCCGGCTGCGCGCCCTGCCGCCGCGCCCCGCCCGGACCCGGCTGTGGATCCCGGTGCGGGCCCACCGCGCCGTCCGCCTGTGAGCCCGGCCCTCCCGCCCGCCACGTGCCCCCGTCCGGACGGGAGGGCCCGAACGCCCGCGGCCCTCAGCGGGCCAGCCGGATGAGGATGCGGACCACCTCGTCGAGGATCTCGTGCGCCTCGGCCGCGTCGTCGGCCAGCGCGATCTCCCGCCCGGCCTCGCCGATGACCGTGGTCAGCACCAGGCTCAGCACCTGGATGGCGCGGTCGCCGCCGTGGCCGCGCAGCAGCTTGGTGTTCTGCCCGATCCACTTCTGGGCGCGCTTGCGCCGCATCAGCGAGAACCCCGACGGGCCCTCCCCGCCGTGGAACAGCCGCGCGGCCTCCCGGTGTTCCCAGCACACCTCCAGGTAGGCGCGGGCGCCCGCCACGAACAACGCGATCGGGTCGCGCTCGCCCGCCGCCCGCGCCGCGGCCACCGCCTGCGCGGCCCGGCCCTCCTGCTCGCCCGACAGCTCCTCGTACAGCGCCAGGTACAGCCCGGCCTTGCCGCCGTAGTGGTGGTAGAGGCTGCCGACGCTGATCCCGGAACGCTCCACGATCTCGGCGATGCCCGCGTCGGCGTAGCCCCGGTCGGCGAACACCTCCAGCGCGGCGGTCAGCAGCGCCTGCCGGGTGGCGTCCGCCCGCGCCCACTGCCGCCCACCGCCGCCGCCCTCGCCGCTCGCCTCGCCGTCCTGCCCGGCCCTGCTGGTTCGCATCCCCACATGGTGCCGCCGACCGGGCCGCGCCACCAAGCCGGGACGCGGCCGGAACCGGCTCGGCGCCACCGGCCCGGCACCACCGGCTCAGTACCAGTGGTGCGCCTGCCACCAGGCCCAAGCGCCGCACGGATCCTTGTACCGGGCCCTGATGTAGTTCAGGCCCCAGGCGATCTGCGTGGGGGAGCTGGTCCGCCAGTCCCTGCCCGCGGTGGCCAGCTTCTCCGCCGGGAGCGCCTGCGGGATGCCGTACGCGCCGCTGGAGGGGTTCTCGGCGCGCTCGTTCCAGCCGCTCTCCTTCGTCCACAGGATCTTCAGGGACGGCCAGCAGCGGTCCCAGCCCCGCAGCGCCGCCATCTTGCGGCCGTAGCGCTGGTTCTCCGCGGACGACGGGTTGGACGTGGCGAGGCGTTCGCGCTCGCGCTCGGCCTCCTGCTTCCGCTTCAGCTCCGCGGCGGCCCGGGCGTCGCGCTTCGCCTTCTCCCGCAGCGCCCTCATCTCGCGTTCGTGCTCCTCGTGGGCGCGCTTCTTGGCCTCGGCGACCGCGCCCGCCACGACCGGGTCCATGTCGGACGCCTGGAGCTTCGCCAGCATGTCGTTGGTGGACAGGTCCCCGGCCCCGGGCGGGGGCTCGGCGTCGCCGCCGACCGCGTCCAGGTCCACCAGCACCACGCCCCCGGCCAGCACGCCCACCGCGACGGCGGTGATGGTGACGTTGTGGGTCAGGATCCGCCAGAGCCTCCGGCTCCGGGCACGCGACGGATCCTGCGGCGACTTGCGACTGTGGGTGCCGTGACTGCGTGGCATGAGAGAAAGAGTGCCTTACCTCGCGGGATGGAAGTGCCGTCTTGACCGGGTACGCACGCGCGGTCACCCGGGGTTCGACACCCCCGCGTTCACAGCTCGTGGTCGTCGAAGGCCAGCCGGGCGGGCTGCAACGCCTCGAACACCTGCCGGTGCAGGCCGCCGAGCGCGGCCAGCTCGCCGTCGGGGGACTCCAGGGCGGCGTTCACCGCGCGGGCGCGCTCCCGGCCCTCCTCGGTGATGTGCACGTAGGTCGCCCGCCGGTCGCGCGGATGCGGCGTCCGCGTCACCAGGCCCGCCGTCTCCAGCTGGTCCACCGTCAGCTTCACCGACGTGGGGTGCATCATCAGGATCCGGCCGAGCGTGCTGAGCCGCGCCCGGCCCTCGGCGGTCAGCGCGAGCGTGGTGAGCAGGAAGTACCCCGTGCGGCCGAGACCGTGCCGCTTCACCTCGTTCTCCAGCGCCTTGGTGACCAGGCTGTGGAGGCGGCCGAGCGAGCAGATGGCCATGAACGGCCAGGGCTCGCCGGGCATCCCCTGGTCGCCCCAGCGGTCGTGGATCCCGGTCACCAGAGGGTCCACCGGAGGGTTGACGGCGCGTTGCGCACCCTGTTCGATCTCGGTCTGCACCGGGTGATCGTATCTTCCGACAAATGCAGATGTAAGTACTCGCTTCTTAGAACAACTTCCAATAGAGTGCTCCAGATCACAGGTGGTGCCGGCGTGTTCCCCGAACGCCGCCGGGACCACTGTGATCCCGGATCCTCCGGCGGGCGTCCCCCGCGCGCCGGAGCTCCGGAGCATCGGATGGGCGCCGACGTCCGAGAAGCGAAGGAGGCTGGAATGACCCGTGCCCCTGCCCCCGAGGGGGAGGTCTCCGGCTGATGGCCCTGAGCCTTCAGGGAACCCTGTCCAAAGCCCCCGACCTGGCCAGACGCCGCGCCGGGAAGGCACTGGACGAGACCGGGCTGCTGTGCGTGACCCTCCTGGAGGGCCTGCGCCGCACCTGGGACGTCCGCCAGTGGTGGGGCGAGTTCATCGAGCAGTGCTGGTTCCTGGCCCGCGTCACCAGTGTCCCGGTCATGCTGATCGCCGTCCCGCTCGGCGCGACCATCTCCCTCCAGGTCGGCGACATCGCCCGGCAGCTCGGCGCGCAGTCGGGCACCGGAGCCCTGCTGGTCGCCGCCATGATCCAGCAGGTCGCGCCGCTGGCCGCGGCCCTGCTGGTCTCGGGCGTCGGCGGCTCGGCCATCACCTCCGACATGGGCGCCCGCAACATCCGCGACGAACTCGCGGCCATGGAGGTCATGGGCATCAACCCCATCCACCGCCTGGTCACCCCCAGGCTGTGGGCGGCCAGCACCGTCTCCGCCCTGCTGTGCTCGGTGGTCATCCTGGCGGGCGTCCTGGGCGGCTACTACTTCAACGTCATCCAGCAGGGCGTCAGCCCCGGCGCGTTCTTCGACGGGGCCACCACCCTGCTCCAGTTCTCCGACCTGCTCATCACCCTGTTCAAGGCGTGGATGTTCGGGTTCATCGCCGCCGCCGTCGCCTGCTACATGGGCATGAACTGCGACTACGGGCCGGTCGGCGTGGGCCGCGCGGTCAACCAGGCGGTCGTGGTCACCTCGATCGTGGTCTTCCTGACCAACTACGTGATCACGATGCTCTACCAGGTTCTCGTCCCCCCGAGGTTTTGATGGTCGCCATTTCCCCCGTACGCAGGTTCGGGCGGGCGGTGCGGACCCGAACGGCCGGCCTGGCCGCCTCCGCCGACCTCCCGGTCTTCCTCGGCCGGGTGCTGTACCACCTGCTGTTCGACATCATCCTGCGCCGCAAGTACGGCAAGACCCTGCTCAAACAGGTCTCCGACATCACCGTCGGCGTCGGCGCCCTGGTCATCGGCGGCGGCATGATCTTCGTGATCGCGACCATGTCGCTGGCCACCGGCGCCATGGTCGGCCTCCAGGGCTACCCCGGCCTGGAACGCATCGGCGCCGAGGCGTTCACCGGCCTGGTCGCCTCCTACTCCAACGTCCGCGAGGTCACCCCCATCATCGCGGGCGTCGCCCTGGTCGCCCAGGTCGGCACCGGCTTCACCGCCGAGATCGGCGCCATGCGCATCTCCGAGGAGATCGACGCCCTGGAGGTCATGGGCATCAACTCCCTGGCCTACCTGGTGTGCACCCGCGTCGCCGCCGGCGTCATCGCCCTGGTGCCGCTCTACCTGGTGTCACTGTTCATGGCGTTCTTCGCGACCCGGTTCATCTCCATCGAGTACTACGGCCTGTCGCCCGGCATCTACGACTACTACTTCCACCTGTACCTGCCGCCCATCGACGTGTTCTACAGCGTCATCAAGGTCGCGGTGTTCGCGTTCATCATCATGTTCGTCCACTGCTACCGCGGCTACTACGCGGCGGGCGGCCCCGTCGGCGTCGGCGTCGCCGCCGGCCGGGCCATCCGCGAGTCCACCATCCTGATGATCCTGATGAACCTGGTCCTGTCGTACGTCTTCTGGGGTCACGGCAGCACAGTGAGGTTGACCGGTTGACTTCCTCCGCCTCGCAAGCAAGGGGACTCCCGCCGCTCACGCCGCAGGGTTTCCTGCTTCACCGCCGACCGCCCCGCTCGGGAGGACTCCCGTTGAGGTCTTACACCGGCTCCACAGGCCGACACCGCCAGCCCGGCGGCCAGGATGTTGCGGGCCGCGTTCACGTCACGGTCGTGGACCGCGCCGCAGCCGCATCTCCAGACGCGTACGTCCAGGGGCATCTCGTCGCGCAGCGCGCCGCAGGCCGAGCACAGCCTGGACGAGGGAAGGAAGCGGTCGACGACGACCACTTCGCGCCCGTACCAGGCGGCCTTGTACTCCAGCATGGAGCGCGCCTCGCGCCAGGCCGCGTCGGAGACGCCGCGAGCCAGACGCCTGTTCCTGACCATGTTGCGCACGGTCAGGTCCTCGACCGCGATCGTTTGGTTCTCACGAACGAGCCGAGTGGTCAGTTTGTGCAGGAAGTCCCGCCGCCGGTCGGCGATCCGGGCATGGACGCGGGCGACCTTCAGCGCGGCCCTGCGCCGGTTGGCCGACCCCCGCGTCTTGCGCGTCAGCTCCCGCTGCGCCCTGGCCAGCCGCGCCCGGTCCCTCCGTTCATGCCGGGGATTGGGGATCTGCTCCCCGGTCGACAGGGTCACCAGACGGTCCAGCCCCATGTCGACGCCGACCGCCGTGTCGGTCACCGGGAGCGGCCGGACGCCGGTGTCCTCGCACACCAGCGACACGAACCAGCGCCCCGCACGGTCCCGGGAGACCGTCACGGTGGACGGCGCGACCCCCTCGGGCAGCGGCCGCGACCACACGATGTCCAACGGCCGGTCCATCTTGGCCAGTGTCAGCCGACCGTCCCGGTAGCGGAACGCCGAGGCGGTGTATTCGGCCGAGGCGCGGGACCTGCGCTTGGACTTGAACCGCGGGTGGCGGGCGCGTCCGGCGAAGAAGTTGGTGAAAGCGGCCTGCAGATGGCGCAGCGTCTGCTGGAGCGGAACCGAGGACACCTCGTTGAGGTAGGCCAGTTCGCCGGTCCTCTTCCAGGCGGTCAGCATCGCCGAGGTGGCGTTGTAGCCGATCCGTTCGCGGTGCCGGGACCATGCTTCGGCGCGGACGGCCAACGCCAGGTTGTAGACCTTGCGCACGCATCCGAACGTCCGCACCAGCTCGGCCGCCTGCGCGGGCGTCGGATGGAAGCGGTACTTGAACGCCCTCTTCACGACACCAGAGGTCACGCCTCACAAGCTAGGCGTGATCATGTGAGCGCAACGGGTGAACGCCGAATCTCCCTTCCTCCGCCTTCGGGCGGAAGTCTCCTCGGAGGTATCCGATGAGCGACGAACCCCTCTCCTCGCGTTCTCGTGTGATGTTCGGGCTGGTCGGTGCCGGGGTCATCGTCGGGGCCGCCACGGTGGTGGCGCTCGGCGCGACGCCCGACACGGCGGGGTCCACCTACTACCGGGCCGCGTTCTCCCGGGCCGGGCAGGGGCTGGACCCCGGCAAGTCCGACGTGAAGATCCGCGGTATCACCGTCGGCACCGTCGACCGGGTCGCGCTCGGCCGGGACGGGCGGGTCGACGTGCGGCTGCGGCTGGACCGGGGGGTGAGGGTGCCCACCACGACC
This sequence comes from Actinomadura kijaniata NBRC 14229, assembly GCF_001552175.1. Classification (GTDB taxonomy): domain Bacteria; phylum Actinomycetota; class Actinomycetes; order Streptosporangiales; family Streptosporangiaceae; genus Spirillospora; species Spirillospora kijaniata. Next base: position 131,489 of record NZ_BCQR01000001.1, on the reverse strand, counting down.
GCCGCGCGGATCGAGCCGCTGTCGGTGTTCGGGCCCAAGGACCTGGTGCTGGACCTGGGGCGGAACGAGCTGAGCGGGCCCTTCCTGCCCGCCGGCGGGCGGATCGCCCAGACCCGGGACCCGCAGGAGCTGTCGGAGACCGCCTGGCCCACCTACCGGCTCACCCGGGCGATCAACCCCGACGAGCTGGCGACCGTGCTGCGGACGTTCGCGGCCGGGCTGAACGGGCAGGGGCCCGCGCTGCGCCGCACCATCGACAACGGCTCCAAGGTCATCGACGCCACGCACGCCAAGCGCGCCGTCATCAGCCGGCTCATCAGCGACGTGTCGGGGATCTCGGGGACGCTGGGCTCGCGCGGTGACACCTGGATGCGGTTCACCGGCGACTTCAACCAGGTCGGTCCCGTCATCCACGAGCGCCCCGACAAGGTGCAGCAACTGCTGGCCGAGGGCGGGGACCTGGCCGACACGGTCGGCGGCACGCTGCGACGCCGGGGCCGCGACCTGGGCGAGCTCATCGACGACGCCGGGGACGTCGCGTCGGTGCTGGCGCAGGAGCGGCGGCACATCCCGACGCTGCTGGACACCCTCAACGGCTTCTTCAACCTGCTGTCGCAGATCATCCGTGTGCCCGGCCCGAACGGGACGCTGCTCGCGCAGGCGGTCGACACGCTGCCGCTGGACATCTGCCAGACGCTGGTCGACATCTGCCCGACGCGGCCGACCCGGACGGCCTTCGACCAGAAGGTGAAGAGCGGGCCGACGATGGTGGTGCGGCCATGATCGGACGTCTCCGCGGCCGTCCGGGCCGTGGGCCGCAGTACGCGGTGACCGTCAAGTTCGGCGTGTTCGTGCTGCTGACGGGGTTGCTGACGTTCTTCATCGGGCAGCAGATCCTGGCCACCAGCTTCAACGCGCGCTACAGGATCACCGCCATCTTCGACGATGTCACCGGGCTGCTGGAGAACGATGTCGTCAAGATCGCCGGAACGCCGGTCGGGCAGGTCACCTCGATCCGCGTGCGGCAGGGCAAGGCCGTGGTCGGCATGGAGATCGACCGGGAGGTCCGCGTTCCCGCCGACTCCACCGCGGCGGTCCGCTGGCGCAACGTCGTCGGCCAGCGCGTCGTCTACCTGGAGCCCGGCCAGAGCCCCGCGAAGCTCGCGCCCGGTTCGCGCGTCCCGCACACCCGCTCGGTGGTGGACCTCGGCGAGGTCGTCAACGCGCTCGGCCCGCTCACCCGCAACCTGGACCCCAACCAGCTCAACAAGATCCTGTTCTCGCTGTCCCAGGCGCTGGAGGGCAACGAGGACAACATCAACGTGATGGTCCGGAACCTGGACGTGCTGCTGCGCACCTTCGAGGCCCGCAGGGGCACGATCCGGGACATGATCAAGAACTACGAGGTCGTCAGCGAGGCCGTCGCCACCCGCGACCGGCAGATCGCCGCCAGCGTCGACAACCTCGCCGAGCTGTCGAAGGTGTTCGCCGACAACCACCGGCTGCTGGAGGACGCGGTCGTGGAGGTCGCGGGCGTCACCACCAACCTCAACCAGGTGCTCGGCGGCAACGACGCGCAGCTCGCCCGCATCATCGACAACCTCGGCAAGTTCTCCGAGACCTTCCGCCTCAACGTGGACCAGCTGGAGCGCATGGTGCGGAACCTGCCGGTGACGCTGCGGCAGCTCTTCGCGGCGGGCAACGGCGGCAACTTCCTGCGCACCAACGTGGTCTGCCTCAACATCCAGCAGGGCCCGTGCCCGTTCCCGATGCGGCTGCCCCCGCAGTCGGGCCGCACCGCCCCGGAGAACGCGCCCAAGCCCGACGAGCTGGAAAAGCTCCGGCGGATGCTGCAGGGGGGGAGCTGATGGCGCTCAAGTCGCTGCGCGACGTCAACCACCGCGTCGTCGCGATCGTCTTCCTGAGCCTGCTCGCCGCGACGTGCGTGTTCGCGTTCGCGATCGGGCAGCTGCATCTGCTGGACCGCGGCTACACCGTCACCGCCGAGTTCTCCGACACCGCCGGGCTGAAGGCGGGCCAGGACGTGCGGGTCGCGGGCGTCAAGTCCGGGCGCGTCACCTCCGTCGAACCCGACTTCGCTCGCGGCCGGATCCTCGTGAAGATGCACGTCAACGCGGGTATCGACCTTGGCGTCGACACCCGCGCCGAGATCCAGACCACGACGCTGCTGGGCGGGCGCTACGTGCGGCTGTCGGGCCCGGTCGCCCGCCCCTACCTGGCGACGCTGCCCGACCCGCGGCGGCGCATCCCGCTCAACCGCACCAGCGTGCCGTTCACGGTGCCCGACGCGCTGGAGGGCGCGCAGAACATCGTCGGCAAGCTCGACCAGAGGAGCATCGACAAGCTGCTCACCGAGGTCGGGAGGATCGAGTCGCCGAGCGCGGCCAAGCTCAAGGAGATCCTGACGAACGTGCAGCGGGTGTCCCGCACGCTCAACGACTCCGCCCCCGAGATCGAGAAGCTGATCGAGAACAGCAGGTCGATCACCGGGACGCTGGCCGCCAAGGACCGGAAGCTCACCCAGATCATCAACTCCTCGCAGGTGCTGCTGGACACGCTGGTGCGGCGGCGCAACGAGCTGGCCGCCACCATCGGCCAGGGCAGCCGCACCGTGCGCACCCTGTCCAACGTCATCGCCCGCAACGAGCGCGAGCTGAACCGGCTGCTGGACAACCTGCACCTGCTGACCACCCGGCTGGCGCCCAACATGGACGCCCTCAACACCGACTTCTCGCTGCTCGGCCCGACGTTCAGCCGCGTCGCCGCCGTGCGCGGCAACGGCCGGTGGGTGGAGGGCGTCATCACCGGCCTCGGCCCGCTCCAGCCGACCGGGCCGATCTCCAGCGGATGGCCGCCCGCCGACTCCGGCGGCAACCGGCCGGCGTCCGACCGGCGAGGGGGAGGCAACTGATGAGGATGGTCGCGAGACGTCCCTGGCCGGCGGTGGTGGTGCTGGCCGGAGCGCTGCTGGCGTCGCTCGGCGGCTGCGCCCTGGTCGGCGGCGACGGCCTCGGCCAGCGCCGCATGACGGTGTACGTGCCGAAGGCCCGCTCCTTCTACAAGGAGTCCAAGGTCAAGGTGATGGGCGCCGACGTCGGGCTGGTCGACGAGGTCGTCAACATGGGCGACCGCATCAAGGTGACGTTCCACATCGACCGGGACGTGCCGCTGCCCCGGGGCGTGCAGGCGTCGATCGTGCCGCTCAACCTGGTCGGCGAGCGCAACCTGGTGCTGCACCCGGCGTGGAGGCCCGGCGAGCCGAAGGAGACGGGCAACGTCATCCCGATCGAGCGGACCCACGTCCCGGTCGAGGTGGACGACGCGCTGTCGTCGTTCACGAACCTGGCCAACGCGCTCGACCCGACCAAGATGCAGAAGGCGCTCGGCGACGCCGCCGACTCCTTCAACGGCAACGGCAGGGCGTTCAACGCCACCCTGGAGGAGTCGGGCCGCCTGGTGGAGAACATCGCCGGGCAGGACAAGGAGCTCATCGAGGTCGCCCGCAACCTCGACCGGCTCGCCGGGGTGGTGCGGGGCCGCGAGCAGGTCCTCGGCCAGATGATCCGCAACTTCGGCGAGGCCACCCGCGTGCTCAGCGCCGAACGCGGCGAGCTCCAGGAGCTGGTGCGCGGCATCGTCGACCTGTCGCGGCACGGCGACAAGCTGCTGGACAAGTACAAGGGCCAGCTGCCCTACGACCTGGCGGTGCTCACCAAGACCGCGCTGGTGCTGAAGGGCAACGCCCAGTCGCTCGCGCAGCTGCTGCGGGCGCTGCCGGGCATCAACGAGGCCCTCATCAACGGCTACAACCCGCGGAACAAGTCGCTGCAGATCCGCTTCGCCACCGACAACTTCCTGCGGACCTGGCTGCGGACGATCCTCAACCGCGAGTACGTGCCCTGCCCGCTGCCCAAGCCGAACTCCAACTGCCCCTGGATGGAACGCGAGGGCGCCGGCCAGAACGGAGGCCGTCCATGAGACATCTGGTGAGAGGGGTCGCGGTCGCGGTGACGCTGTCGCTGACGGCGACGGTCACCGCCTGCTCGTTCCGCACCGCCGGGGGCGACCGCGGCGAGCTGAAGCTGACCGCGACGTTCGACGACGCGCAGGGCCTGGTCGCCGGGCACAGCGTCAAGATGTCCGACGTCAACGTCGGCAGCGTCACCAAGGTCGAGCTGGCCGAGGGGTACAAGGCCCGGACCACCCTGTCGATCAAGGACGGGATCCGGCTGCCGCAGGGCACCAGCGCCGAGATCAGGGTGACGTCGCTGCTGGGCGAGAACTACGTGGACCTGTCCCTGCCGCCGGGCGGCAGCATGGATCGGGGGCCGTTCCTGGCCAAGGGCGCGGCGATCCGGCAGACGAGCGTGCAGCCCGCGTTCGAGCAGGTCGTCGGGCAGGCCGGCCCGCTGCTCAAGGCGCTGGCCGGCAACGACGTCGCCACCGTCGTCAACGCCGGGGCCACCGCCCTGGACGGCAACGGGAAGAAGCTCAACTCCACCATCGCCAAGTCCGGCGACCTACTGAAGATCTTCGCCGAGCAGCGGGCGGAGCTCGGCCGCGCGGTCGACGAGTTCGCCCGGTTCGGCCGCGCGCTCGCCCGGGGTGAGGACGAGCTGAGCCGGGCCCCCGGCGAGCTGGAGAAGACGACCCGGCTGCTCAACGAGAACAAGCACCGCATCCTGTCGACCGTCGACAAGCTCACCAGGATGGCCGCCGAGCTCAACGACAAGGTCCTGGAGGGCCGCGTCGCCCGCTTCCGGCGGCTGCTGCGCGACCTGGACCCGGTCCTGGCCCAGCTCGGCAACAACCGGACCCGCCTCACCAACCTGGTCAACGGGCTGGTCACGTTCGAGCAGAAACTGCCGCGCGCCAGCTACGACGGTCAGCTGCTGCTGTACCCGCTGCTGCGGATCGTCTGGCCGGACGGCACGCTGGTGATCCCGGGGCAGGGCGGCGGCAGCGGCCAGGGCGCCGGGCAGCCCAAGAAGACCGGACAGAAACTCCCCGGGCGACTGCGCGGGGCCCTGCCCGACCTGGACGACATCCTGGAGCCGCGGCGATGACCAGGCGACTCACGATCAACCTCGGCGTCTTCGCGGCGCTGGCCGTGCTGATGACGGTCTGGGCGTTCACCAGCGTGGTGCGGTTCGACTTCATCGACCGGCCCTACCGCGTCACCGTCGAGTTCGAGTCCTCACCCGGCCTGCACCCGGGTTTCGAGGTGGACTACCTGGGCGTGCGCATCGGCAAGATCGACTCGGTGCGGCTGGAGAAGTCCAAGGTGGTGGTGCGGCTCGACATCGAGCGGGGGACGCGGATCCCGGCGAACGTCACGGCCGCCGCCGCCCGCAAGTCCGCCGTCGGCGAGCCGGTCGTCGAGATCACCCCCGAGCCCGGCGCGGCGCGCGGCCCGACGATGCGGCCCGGCACCGTGATCCCGGTGTCGAAGACCAAGGTGCCGCCCCGCTACGGCGACCTGTTCGGCGCGGTCATCAAGACGCTCAAGGCCATCGACCCCAACGACGCCCGGGTCCTCACCCACGAGCTCGCCGAGGGCTGGTCGGGCCGCGAGGGCTCGCTGCGGCAGATCATCCAGGGGGGTGACCAGCTCACCCAGACGTTCGCCGACAACACCGAGCTGCTCGACGGCCTCACCTCCGACCTCGGCAGGATCGCGAGCGTGCTCAACGCCAACCGCGGCGACCTCGGCGCGGGCATCGACAACCTCGCCGCCCTCACCGGCGCCCTGCGGCAGGTGCGCGGCGAGCTGAAGGTGCTGCGCGACGACGGCCCCGAACTGCTCAGCACCGTCAACAGGCTCCTGGACAAGACCGGCCCCGACTTCGAGTGCGCCGTCGGGTCGCTGGCCGACCTCGGCATCACCCGCTACAACCCCGACGCCCTCGCCGACCTGCGCCGCACGCTGCGGCTGTCGCCGTCGCTGAAGGTCGTGCTGGACAACGTGATCGGCCAGGACCAGGGCAGGCCGGTGCTGAACGTGGTCTTCCTGGTCACGCTCCGCAAGCAGGCGACGCTGGAGTTCAAGCACCCGCTGCCGCAGCCGGCGGTCAACCCGATGCTGCGCTGCCCGGGCGGCCGCGACCCGATCACCACCAGGCAGGCGTCGTACCAGGGCAAGAACCCCGGTGACACGAGGCCCTCCCACGACCCGGCCCACAACAAGCCCAACCCGCCCGGCACCGTGCCCGATCCGCTGGCGGCGCGCAGGGCCGCGGAGAACGCGCGCGACTCTTCTGCCGGACCGCCGGTTTGGCTAGTGTACGTTCCCCCGGTCCTGGCCCTGATGGTGCTGATCAGGGTGATGGCGGGCTCGGTGCCCGTGCTCTCGCGCCTGCCCCGCCCGCGTTCGCGCCGCCGGCGCGAGGACTGATCCCCAACCCCCGAGGAGTACCCGAAGTGACAGCCAGGACCCCCAAGGACGTCACCGAGGACGCCGAGGAGACGCCGGCGGCGGAGGTCGAGGCCCCCGACGAGGACGCGGCGGGCGGGGAGGCGTCCCGCCCGGCCAGGCGCAAGCGCCGGGTGCGGGTGATCGAGGTCATCGACGACGACGATGACGACCTCGACCTGGACGACGTGCTGAAGTCGGTCGAGGAGGAGGAGCGGCGTGAGCCGAAGCCCAAGCCCGCCGCCGCCCGGCCGCGCCCGAAACTGACCAAGCCGGTCGAGGCGGACGCCGACGACGAATCCGACGACGAGGACGACGAGTCCGCGGCTCCCCGCGGGAAGAAGGCGCGCCCCGCGCCGGTCAACGTGGACGCGGCCCCGGCGGGGTCGGCGTTCGGCATGACCCGCACCGCCGCGGTCGTGACGGTCGTGCTGGTCGCGGCGCTGGCGAGCCTGGCGATCTGGCAGTGGACCAGCGCGTCGTCGCTGTCGTCGGCCGAGGAGGACCGCAAGTCCGTCGAGAAGGTCGCCGCCGCCTACGGCAACGCCGCCCTCAACTACAACGCCGCCAACTACCAGTCCCAGATGGACAAGGCCCAGAAGCTCATGGCGGGCGACCTGCTGGACAACTTCAAGCAGTGCACGCTGCCGAACCTGGGCAACACGTTCAAGGAGCAGCCCGAGCTGGCGCTGACGTCGAAGACGGCGCAGACGTTCGTGGGCAGCGTGGACGAGCGGTTCGCCACCGCGACCGTCTCGGTGGACGTGACCGTGCGCAGCAAGACCCTCAACACCGACGTTCCGGCCAACCTGATCCGGCTGTCGCTGTCGAAGGTCGGCGGCGACTGGAAGGTCACCCAGCAGTTCGCCTCCGGCAACAACCAGCAGAAGCGCGGCTGCGACGACGGCGGGCTGGCCGTTCCGGGCGGCGGCACCGGCACCGACAAGGGCAAGGAGAAGGACACCAAGCCCAAGAACTGACGGCCCGGACCGTGCGCGCCCCACCCGGTGGACGCCGGACGGGGCGCGCTGTGCTGTGCTGGGGGCCGGGACTTCGGGTTCGGGAGGGAAGACGGGCGTGGATCCTCTGGTCGGGGAGTTCGGGACGTTGCTGGGCGCGGCGGCGGCGCTGGAGAGGATCGCGGGCCGCGAGCTGGAACGGCGGTGCGGGATCCGGCACGCGGTGTTCGAGGCGCTGCTGCGGCTGAAGGACGGGCCGGTGTCGATGGGGGACCTGGCGGCGTCGCTGATCCTGACCAGCGGCGGGGCGACCCGGCTGATCGACCGGATGGAGACGGCGGACCTGGTGACGCGGCACGCGGCCGAGGGGGACCGGCGCCGCCAGATCGTGCGCCTGACCGAGGCGGGCGAGGCGAAGCTGGCGCAGGCGCTGACCGTGCACGCCGAGACGCTGCGCCGCCACTTCGCGGCCCCGCTGGGGGAGGACGAGCTGCGCGCGATGGTCGAGTCCCTGCGCACCCTGCGCGCCCACGCCCGCGAGGAGCTGGGCTCACTGCGCTGACCCGGGATCTGTCGGTGGCCGCCTCTAGGCAGTGTTACAAAAGCCCTGGTGAGGCGCGAGCCCCCTGGGCGAGCGCCGTGGGCCAGGGCTTGGAAACACGGCCTACAGGTAGCGGGCGGCGGCGGCCTCGGCGGGGGCGTCGGCGCCGGTCACGCCGTCGGGGCCCTTGGGAACGCCGTCGTCGATCTCGGCCGGGCAGTTGATGGTGACGCGGTGCATCTTGCGGCGCTGGGTGTAGTCGGCGACCGCGTAGTGCTGGGTCGGGCGGTTGTCCCAGAACGCCAGCGTGCCGACCCGCCACTTCAGCCGCACCTGGAACTGCGGGTCGCGGACCGCGTCGAACAGCAGCGGCAGGATCGCCTCGTTCTCCCGGCGGGACAGGCCGATGAGGCGGGTGACCGAGGAGCGGTTCACGTAGAGGGCCTTGCGGCCGGTCTCGGGGTGGACGCGGACGACCGGGTGGACGACCGGCGGGTTCTTCTCCTGCATCGCGCGCAGGTCCATCCGGTGGCCCTTGTCGATGGCCTTGGTGACCGACATGGTCAGGTCGTGCTCGGCGTACAGCTCGTCGCAGAGCCGCCGGAGCCAGGGCGCGAGCGAGTCGTAGGCCATGTACATGTTGGCCCAGAGGGTGTCGCCGCCGACCTCGGGGAGGATGACCGCGCGCAGCAGCGACCCCATCGGCGGGGTCTTCATGAACGTGTTGTCGCTGTGCCACTGGTCGCCGCCCTCGCCCTTGGGGTCGGTCTGGTCCAGCACGTGCACGGCGCTGCCGGAGGTGTCCATCGGCGGCAGGTTGGCGGTGCCGAACTGCTTGGCGAACGCCACGTGCTCCTCGTCGGTGATGTGCTGGTCGCGGAAGAACAGCACCATGTGCGTGAGCAGGCCGTCGCGGATCTGCTGGACCTGTTCCCCGTCGAGGGGCTTGCTGATGTCGACGCCGGTGACCTCGGCACCGATGTTCCGGGTCATGGGGTGGAATTCGATCATGTCCGGGGGCCTCCATCGGAGTACTGGCCAAGCAATCGCTAGGTTGACTGTATCCGATGGAGGCGGACACCTGTCCAGACCCGCCCCGGGCCGTATGCGGTTGTGCGCGCCGAACGCGCGTCAGCGCGAGTAGTGCTCGACGACGAGCTGCTCGTCGCAGATCACCGGGATCTCGCCGCGCTCGGGCAGCCGCGTGAACTGCGCGACCAGCGCCTCGTGCCGCACGTCCAGGTAGCCCGGGACGTTCTCGGTGTGGGCCCCGGTGGCGGCGACCTGGAACGGCGTCATCTGGCGGCTGCGCTCGGCGACCTGGATCACGTCGCCCGGGCGCAGGCGGTAGGAGGGCCGGTCGACGCGCTTGCCGTTCACCAGGATGTGGCGGTGCACGACGAACTGGCGGGCCTGGTAGATCGTGCGGGCGAACCCGGCGCGCAGCACCAGCGCGTCGAGCCGGCGCTCCAGGTCCACGATCAGGGCCTCGCCGGTCTTGGCGCCCTTGACCTTGGCGGCCTTGGCGAACGCGTTGCGGAGCTGGGTCTCGCGGATGTTGTACTGCGCGCGCAGCCGCTGCTTCTCGCGCAGCCGGACCTTGTAGTCGGACTCGTTCTTGCGGGCGCGGCCGTGCACGCCCGGCGGGTAGGGCCGCGCCTCGAAGTACTTCACGCTCTTGGGCGTCAGCGGGATGCCGAGCGCGCGGGACAGGCGGACCTTGGGGCGGGAGTTGTTCAAAACGCACCTCGCTGTGGTTAGGTAAGGCTTAGTTAGGTTAGCCTAACCTACAACGTCAAGGAGGGTGGATGATGAGCGAGGGCACCACGGGACGGCCCACCGCGGCCGAGCGGGCGCGCACGTTGGCCTACGGGGTGGCGGACGGCGTCCTGGTCGCGCCGGGCGTCCCGTACGCGCCGGTCTCCGCCCACATCACCGACGAGAACGGCCGCCCCCTGCTCCTCATGCCCACCGGCTCCCCGATCGTGGCGGCGCTGGCGGGCGAGCCGGACCTGCCCGCGACGCTGCGGCTGAGCGACGTCGCCCCGGTGGCGCTGCCGGACCGGGTGCGGGGCCGGGCGTGGCTGCACGGCTGGCTGACGGAGGTCCCCGCGTCCGAACGCCGCGCGGCGGCCGTCCGCCTGTCGCGCCTGCACCCGCGCTCCGAACTGCTGGACCTGGGCGAGGAGTGGACCCTGCTGGCCCTGGAGGTCGCGGAGGTGGAGATCGAGGACCCGTGGGGGACGGCGAACCTGGAGCCGGAGGAGTACGCGGCGGGGGCGCCCGACCCGTTCACGGCGGTGGAGGCGGGCGTCCTGACCCACCTGGACGGCGCCCACCGGGACGAACTCCGCCTCCTGCTGAAGAACCTGGGCCACTTCCCGTCGGAGGCGACGGTGGTCCGCCCCCTGGCGCTGGACCGGCACGGGATGTGGCTGCACATCACCGTCCCCGACACGGAGGACCCGGGCCCGTTCGCGCTGCGGGTGGCGTTCGCCGAGCCGGTGGACGACATGGACGGCCTGCGCTGCGTCTACCGGCGGCTGTTCGCCGGCGCGACGCGTTCCTGACGCGGCCCGGCGCCGACCAGCGCGCACGAGGCCGCCGCGACCTGGACGGCTGCGGCGACGGCCAGCGCTCCGGGGAGCGACCAGGCGGCGAGCGGCCCGGCGGCCCCCGCCCCGACCGCGTAACCGGTGATCTTCAGGCTGGCGCCGGTGGTGAAGACCTGGCCCCGCAGGCGTTCCGGGGCCTCCCGGTGCCTGACCGCGAACAGCGCGGTCAGCTGGGGCCCCTCGCCCACCCCGGCTACGAGCGCCGCCACCGCGACCAGCACCGGTCGTTCCGTGGCGGCCAGCAGGAGCGCGACGGCCAGCACCAGGGCGCTGCCCCACACGACGGTGTCCGGGCGCAGCGGCCCGGGACGGCGCGCGAGGACGGCGTTGGCCGCGAGCGCCGCGGCGGCGACGCCCGACAGCAACAGCGCCCCGCGGTCGGCCGAGCCGAAGACCCGCGCCCCGAGCAGCGGGGCGCAGGCGAGCAGGACGCCCTGCCCCACACAGGAGACCACGGAGACCGCCGTCGCGGCGGCCAGCGCCCGGACGCGGACGATGGCCCCCACCCCGGCGGCCAGGTCCCGCCCGAAGGACCGTCCTCCGGGCGTCCTGGAACGCGGCGTCCGCGTCGCGGGGAGCGTCCACGCGACGGGAAGGGCCGCCAGGATGAGGGCGGCCGCCACGACCATGCCCGCCGGCGCGCCCGCCAGCGCCGCGACCGCTCCGGCCAGGGCGGGACCCGCCAGTGCGGCGGCGTTGAACGTCATGGCGTCCAGCGCGTTGGCGCGGGGGAGCCGTTCCGGGCCGACGACGCGGGGCAACTGGGAGGTCCACCCTCCTGCCAGCGCGGGACCCAGCAGACCCGCGCCGACCGCGATCGCCGCGACGGCGGCGAGGGGGAGGCGGCCCAGGGTTCCCAGGATGAGCAGGAGCGCACCCGCGTAGACCGCGAGGGCCCAGGCCAGCAGCCTGCCCGGCCGTTCGACCCGGTCCAGCAGCGCCCCGAAGACGGGGCCGCCCACGGCGGCGGCGACCATGAGCCCCGCCAGCAGCGTCGACGCGGCGGTCTCCGAGCCGGTGACGGCCAGCCCGGCCAGCAGCAGCGCGGGCCCCGACATCTCGTCCCCGGCCCGCGCCGAGGCCGCCCCGGCGACATAACATCCCATGCGGTAACGCTTTAACATGATCGGCACGTTACACAGGTAACGCAAAACCACGCCAGATGCGTTACATTGCCGCCATGCCCTCTCCCGGCCGTGAATGGTCCACCCGGCACTCGGTGCAGGCCATGGCGCACCGCACCGTCGCGCTGGTCAACGCCCTGACCACCGGGGACCCGACCCCCGCCGAGATCGCCCGGATCCTGCGGGAGCACGGCGAGGCGGACCCGGTGACCGTGACCGACGCCGAGGTCCGGGAGATGCGGGCCGCCGCGCGGACGCTGCGCGAGGTCTTCGAGGCCGCCCACGTGGACCGGGCCGCATCCGCCCTGAACGCCCTCCTCCGCCAGGCCCCCGGCCCCCCGCGCCTGACCTCCCACGACGGCACCGGCCCGTGGCACCCCCACCTGGACGGCCACGACGACGCCCCGTGGCCGGAGTGGTTCCTGACCTCCTCCGCCCTGGCCCTGACCATCCTGCTGTGGGACACCCAGCGCCCGCCCGGCGGCGTGTGCGCCTCAAGCACCTGCCAGAACGTCTTCCTGGCCACCGGCGGCGGCCCGCCCCGCCGCTACTGCTCCCGCCGCTGCGCCACCCGAGAACGAGTAGCCACCCACCGCCGCACCCACCCCTGACCCCACCCGACGCTTTGCCAATGGTCCGAGCGAGCGCGGTATCGCTGGGAGCCCTCCGGGGAGCCCGCCTCCGGCCGGGCGGCGGCCAAGCCCCCTTCTGCGCCGGGCGCCAAGCGTCAGCGCGCCACCGCGCCCACCCCTGGCCACCGCGCCCGCCCCGCCGCCCACATCGCGATCATGCCGGTTGAGCGCGGTAGTGCTGGGCGACCAGCGGGGGGAGCCTGTCTCTGGTCGGGCGACGGCCAAGCCCCACTTTGCGCCGGGCTCCAGGTGGACACCCGCCGCTGTACTCACCCCTGGCCGCCGCGCCCGCCCCGGTGCCCGGTCGGCGGTCCGCGCCGTGGCTGCGCCGGGCCGAGCAAGGATCTCGCCGACCTCTCTCCGGTCCGCGCTCCCGTGCCCGGTCGGACGGAGTCTCCGGAGCCGGGCGGCTGATCGTCGCGCCGGGGGTGTTCATCGGTGGAGGGGTAGGCGTTGTTCGTTCGTTTCCGTCTTCGGGGCGTTCATCGGCGGCTTGCGGCGGGAGGCGGCTGTTGGGGCGGCCAGGGCCGTGATCAGTACCAGCAGCCCGCAGGCGGCCACCAGGGACCAGCCGGGGCGGGACGCCTCGGCCAGCCGGGCGGGGGCGGCGCCGGCGAGGAAGCCGCCCGCGGCGGCGACGCCCAGGGCCGAGCCGAGCTGGCGGGCGGTGGAGGTGATCGCCCCGGCGACCCCGGCGTGGGCCGGCGGCAGGCCGCTGACGGCGGTGTTGGTGATCGGCGCGTTCGCGAACCCGAACCCGACACCGATCAGCAGCAGGGCCGACGACAGCAGCCGGACGTCGGGGTGCGGGCCGATGCCCACGGCGCCGAGGCCGCCCGCCGTGAGGAAGGCCCCGGCGAGCAGCAGGGGCGGGCGCGCGCCGAAGCGGCCGACGAGCACGCCCGAGAGCGGGGCGCACACGGTCGCGGCGATCGCCATCGGCAGCGTGACGAGCCCGACGGCCATCGGGGACATGCCCCGGGCGTGCTGGAGGTAGAGGGTGGTGAGCAGCAGCGTCGCGCCGAGGGCGACGAACACCACGACCGCGCCCACCGCGGCGGCGAGGAACGGCGGGCGGCGGAACAGCCGCGGATCCACCAGCGGCTCCTCCCGGCGCGCCTCCACCCCGGCGAACGCGCCCAGCGCCACCGCCACCGCGACGTAGCCGGCCAGCATCGCGGGCGAGCCCCACCCGAGGTGCGGCCCCTCGATCAGCGCGGCGACCGCGCCGCCGACCACGACGGCCAGCAGCAGCTGCCCCCACCCGTCGAGCCGGCGCGGCCGCTCCGCCCGCGACTCCGGCACGAACACCGCGGTTAGCACCAGCGCCGCGACCACCACCGGCACGTTGATCCAGAAGACCGAACGCCAGCCGGACTCCGCGACGAGAACGCCGCCCACCAGCGGCCCGGCGGCCATGCTGGCGCCGAAGACCGCCGCCCACACGCCGATCGCCCGCGCCCGCCGCCGCGGCTCGGTGATCACGTTGACGACGATCGCGAGCGCCACCGGGCTGAGCATCGCGCCGCCGACGCCCTGCGCCGCGCGGGCCGCGACCAGGACGCCGGCGGTCGGCGCGAGCGCGCAGGCGACCGACGCGACACCGAAGACGACCAGCCCGAGCCGGAACACGCGGCGCCGCCCGAACCGGTCGGCCAGCGCGCCGGACGTGATCAGCAGGCTCGCCAGCACGAGCGTGTAGGCGTCGACCGTCCACTCCAGGCCGCGGGTCCCGACGTCCAGCCCGGCGCCGATCGCGGGCAGGGCGACGTTCACGGCCGTCGTGTCCAGACCCACCAGGAACAGGCTCAGGCAGCAGGTCGCCAGCACCGTCCAACGTCTGTCCATCGTCACTCCTTCGCATGGTCGCGGGAGCAACACTGTCGGGCCGCCGGAACCCGCCCGGCCAGGAGATTTGCGAAGACTGCAAAAAATCCCCGGCCAGGCCAGACTGGCGGGCGTGGACGCCGAAATGGAAGAACTGCTCGCCGCCATCGGGCCCCGGCTGCGCTCGCTGCGCCGCGACCGCGGCATGACCCTGGCGGCGCTGTCGGAGGCGACCGGCATCTCCGTCAGCGGCCTGTCCCGGCTGGAGTCAGGCCGGCGCCGCCCCACCCTCGAACTGCTGATCCCGATCGCCCGCGCCCACCGCGTCGCGCTCGACCAGCTCATCGCCGCCCCGGCGACCGGCGACCCGCGCGTCCACCTCACCCCGCTGCGGCGCCGCGCGGGCAGCGTCCTGGTGCCGCTGACGCGGTACCCGGGCCGCCTGCGGGTCTTCAAGCAGGTCATCGCGCCCTGCCCCCGCAGGCTCGTCGCCCACGACGGTTACGAGTGGCTGTTCGTGCTGGCCGGGGAACTGCTGCTCGTCCTCGGGGAACGCGAGATCACGCTGGGGCCCGGCGAGGTGGCCGAGTTCGACACGGCCGAGCCGCACTGGTTCGGCCCGAACGGCGACCGCCCCGTGGAGATCCTGCACATCTTCGGTCCGCAGGGCGACAAGGCCCGCGTCCGGGCACGACCGGAGGAACCGCCCGGCCACCAGGGCTAGGGCCTGTTCCGACGTGGGCCCGCGGGCCGGATCGCGAAGCGATGTCGCGTTCGCCAGGACCTGGTGAGGCGCGAGCGCCGGGGCTTGGAAACACGGACTAGAGGTAGAAACCGGTGGCGGTGCTGGACGGGCGGTCGGCGGTGGGCCGCTCGCCCTTCGACAGCGCCACCAGCTCGGCCAGCGTCGCGCCGTCCGGGCCGACCTCCGCCTCCGTGCCCGCCTCGGCCAGCCACGCCGCCGACTCCGCCTGCGTCAGCGGCCCCACCTCGACCTGCGCCAGGCAGCGTCCCGGCCGCACCACCGCCGGGTGCAGCCGGGTCAGGTCCTCGTTCGTGGTGATCGCCACCAGGACGTCGCGGCCCTGGCCCAGCATCCCGTCGGTCAGGTTCAGCAGGCGCGACAGGCCCTGCCCCGCCGACTGCTTGGCCTCGCCGCGGATCAGCTCGTCGCAGTCCTCCAGGATCAGCAGCCGCCAGCGGCGCTTCTCCTCGTCGTCGTCGCCGACGGCCACCTCCATCAGGTAGCTCGGCGCCCCGAACAGCGACTCGGGGTCCAGCACGCAGTCGGCGTCGCACCAGTCCTTCCACTCCCGCGCCAGCGCCCGCAGCGCCGTCGTCTTGCCGGTGCCGGGCGGGCCGTGCAGCAGCAGCAGGCGGCCCGAGACGTCGTCCGGGGACAGCGCCATGACCCGTTCCAGGGCGGCGGCCACCGGGGCCGAGTAGTTGCGGCGGATGTCGGACCAGTGGTCGGCGGAGATCGCGCGCTCGTTGCGCTGCGGGCCGCGGGCGGACAGGTGCCAGAAGCCCATCTCGACGTTGGTGTCGTCGGTCTGGGGCGGGTCGGTCGCGTCCCGGACCGACTCCTCGAAGATCTCCTCGGCGAGGTCCTCGGCGGTGGCGGTGACCGCGACGTAGGCGCCGCCCTTCCACCGGTTGACCAGCAGCGTCCAGCCGTCCCCGGTCGCCAGCACCGTCTCCTGGCCGCGTTCGCGGGCCGACCGGACCAGCCGCGCGCCCGGGGGACGCAGCGGGGCGTCGGGCTTGACGTGCTCCAGCCGGGTGGACCGCGCCCAGGGCTGCTCGCCCGACGCGAACGGCCGCAGCGCCAGCACCTCCAGCACCTCGCCGGGCGTGCTGTTCTCGTCGAGGTTGAAGACGACGGGCAGGATCGACGGGCTCGGATCGGCCTCGGGGACCTCCGGCGCCGGAACGAGCTGCAGGATCTCCGGCGGGCGCCGTGACGTGGTCATGCCTTCGATGATCAGCCTGTGGTCCCGCCGGAGTCCATCGAATTTACCCCTGCTCCCGCGCCTCGCGGGCGGCCCGGCGGGCGGCGCGCTCCTCGGCCTCGGCCGCGTCGAGGGCCTCGGCCTCCTCCGGCGTCGGGGCGGTGCCGCCCAGGTAGGCGGGCTGCCACCACTTCTCGTCGGCCGCCGGGATCTCGGGGTACTCGCGCTGCGCCTTCTCCAGCAGGTCCGAGATCCGCTGCCGCAGCTCCTTGGTGACCTGGTCGTAGTCGTCGCCGCGCTTGGGGTGCATGGGCTCGCCGACCAGGATCGTGATCGGCACGCCCCGCTGGAACAGCTGGCGCGGCCGCCCCTTGGTCCACAGCCGCTGCGGCCCCCAGATCGCCATCGGGACCAGCGGGACGTTCGCCGCCACCGCCATCCGCACCGCGCCGCTCTTGATGTCCTTCACCGTGAACGACCGGCTGATCGTCGCCTCGGCGAACACCCCGATGACCTCGCCGGACTTCAACGCGTTCAGCGCCGCCTTGTAGGAGGCCGCGCCCGCCTGGCGGTCCACCGGGATGTGGTGCATGCCCCGCATCAGCGGCCCGGCGATCCGGTTGTCGAAGATCTCCTTCTTCGCCATGAACCGCACCAGCCGCCCCGCCGGGTGCGCCCCGAGCCCGGCGAAGATGAAGTCCAGGTAGCTGACGTGGTTGCTGACGAGCACCGCGCCGCCGGTGGCGGGGATGTTCTCCGTTCCCTCCAGGCGGAACTTCAGGTTCAGGGCCTTGAACAGCCCTTTAGCCGCCTTGATCACCGGCGGGTACACGATTTCGGCCATGCGTGCACCGTACTGGGGATCGCCGCTCGCGGCGACCGGCACGGGGTGAGACGAACACCGGCGATAGATCACACAGTTAGTCGGAACTCTGAGAAGGTAGGGAGACGGACGTGAACCGGTGACGAGTGAGAGGGGATGGGTGTTGGAACCGTTGGACGCGGCGGGGGACGTGCACGCGCTCATCCGCGATCTGCTGCCCGTGGTGGTCCCGTCGGCCTGGTTCGACGAGGGCACCTCGGAGGTGGTGCTGCCGCTGGGGCGGTCCGAGGCGCGGGCCTCCACCTGGACGGTGCTGGAGCGGTGCGCGCGCGACGACCCGGCGGCGTGGCCGCGGCTGGTGGACGAGTGGCTGCGCGAGGTCGACGACCGCGCGGTGCGGGCGGTCGGCGAGATGGAGCTGTTCGGCGACGTCCGGGAGCTGCTGCGGCTGCGGATCGTGCCGAAGCTGGCGCCGCGCGACCGGGAGGGCCTGGTGGTCGTCCCGGCCGGGGACCACTTCGACGCGATGGTGATGATCGAGCACCCCCGGTACGGCGGGCCGCTGACCAAGGCCCGCGCGGGGCTGCTGGGGCTGCACCGGCTCGGGTACGTCATGACCAACACCCATGACCGCGAGCTGGCCGACGTGCAGGTCCGCGACCAGCCGCTGCTGCCGGGCCGGAACGTGCGGGTGATCACCAAGCCGGGCAGCCGCTACGTGTCGGCGCTGCTCAGCGAGATCCACCAGTTCCTGCCCGCCGACAACGTCCACGGGGCGCTGGTGGGCGCGCCGTGCCACAGCACGCTGCTGCTGTACCCGATCGCGTCGCGGTCGGTGGCGGAGGTGCTGCCGGTGTTCGCCGACGTGGTCGCCGAGATGCACGCCGACGCCGACGACCCGTGCGCCCCCGGCGTGTACTGGGGGCACGAGCGGCGGCGGCTGACGCCGTTGCGGCCGGACGCCGGGCCGGACGGGTCCGACGAGTTCGCCGCGCTGCTGCGCCGCCTGCCCACGGAGGGCTAGCGGGGCGGGCGCCTCAGGGCAGCTTCCAGTCGATCGGGGCGGCGCCCTGCTGCTCCAGCAGGGCGTTGGCCCGGCTGAACGGGCGGGATCCGAAGAACCCCTTGTCGGCCGAGCGGGGGCTCGGGTGGGCCGACTCGATCGCCGGGACGCTCCCCAGCAGCGGCCGCAGGTTGCGGGCGTCGCGGCCCCACAGGATCGCCACCAGGGGCTTGTCACGGGCGGCGAGGGCGCGGATGGCCTGCTCGGTGACCTCCTCCCAGCCCTTGCCCCGGTGCGAGCCGGACTTGCGCGGCTCGACCGTCAGCACCCTGTTGAGCAGCAGGACGCCCTGGTGCGTCCACGGTGTGAGGTCGCCGCTGGTCGGCCAGGGCAGCTCCAGGTCGACGCGCATCTCCCGGTAGATGTTGATCAGGCTTTCCGGGGGCCGGACGCCGGGGGCCACCGAGAAGCTCAGACCCACTGGGTGGCCGGGCGTGGGATAGGGGTCCTGGCCGACGATCAGCACACGGACCTCGTTGAACGGCTGCTGGAACGCGCGCAGGATGTGGGGTCCGGCGGGCAGGTAGCGGCGGCCCGCCGCGACCTCGGCGCGCAGGAACTCGCCCATGGCCGCTATGCGGTCGGCGACCGGCTCCAGCGCCTGCGCCCAGCCCGCCTCAACGATCTCCGAGAGTGGTCGTCCCGTCATGGCGCTTTACCTTAGACCGCCGGGCCGACAGGACGCGGCCCTCTTGCTCATGGAACGTTCCGGACGGAAGGTCTTGACCGATATGGGACGTTTGTCGGTTGGAAAATTTTGTACGAAACGAGGGAAACGCGCTGTCTGAGTGCCCGGAACGTCCTGTTAAGTCCGCGTTACTTCCTAACAACCTCCGTTGACCTACCGTCCCGTAGTCCGTAACTCCTAGAGGGGTAGGCGAAGAGCACCCAGAGCAGCGAGAGCGGGACGAGATGAGCCAGCTGACGACCGTGGACGCGACCTTCCTGAACGCCGAGACGCCCACCACCCACGCGCACATCGCGGGGCTGGGCGTCCTGGACGCCGCCTCCTGCGCCGGCGGAAGGCTCACCGTCGCGGCGGTGGCCGACCTGGTCCGCGACCGGGCCCACCTGGCCGCCCGGCCCCTCCGCCAGCGCCTGGTCCAGGTGCCCCTGGGGCTGGACCGCCCCTACTGGGAGGACGACCCCGGCTTCGACCCCGAACGCCACATCTTCGAGATCGCCCTGCCCGCCCCCGGCTCGGACCGGCAGCTCGCCGACGCGGTCGCGACGCTGCACGAACGCCCCCTCGACCGGTCCCGCCCGCTGTGGGAGATGGTCCTGATCCAGGGCCTGTCGGGCGGCCGCACCGCCGTCTACGTCAAGGTGCACCACGCGGCGATCGACGGCGTGATGGCCGCCGAGACCCTCGCCGCGCTGCTCGACCTGTCGCCCGAGCCCCGCCCGGTGCCCGCCGCCGACGGCGAGCCGAAGCGCGCCCCCGGCGCGTGGACGATGATGAGCACGGCGCTGCTGAAGACGGCGCTGCACCCGTTCCGCAGCGCGGTGTCGGTGGCCCGCACCGCGCCCCACCTGGACGAGATCCCCGGCGTCGCGGCGATCCCCGGCGTGGGCCGGATGACGCGGCTGGTGCACGGCGTCCTCGGCCGCGAGGCCCCGCCGCCCGCGCCCCGCACCAGCGCGCCGCCGACGCCGTTCAACCAGCCGATCGGCCGGGGCCGCGCGGTGGCCTACGGGGAGCTGTCCCTGGCGGAGATCAAGGAGATCCGCCGGGTCCTGGGCGGCAGCGTCAACGACGTGGTCATGGCGCTGTGCGCGGGGGCGCTGCGCACCTGGCTGGACAAGCGGGGCGCGCTGCCGTCGGACCCGCTGGTCGCCGGGGTGCCGGTGTCGCTGCGGCGCGGCGACGACGACCCCGACGCGGGCAACCAGGTCTCCATCATGACCGCGCCGCTGGCGACGCACCTGGCGGACCCGGCCGACCGGTACGCCGCGACCCGCGCCGACATGGACCGGGCGAAGCGCCGCTTCGTGTCGTCGTCGGGCGCGTGGGTCCAGGAGATGGCGGGGCTGCTGCCCGCACCGCTGGCCGCCCCGATCATCCGGCTGGCGATGACGGCGTTCCCGACGGCCGGGTTCCTGCCGCTGAACCTCATCATCTCGAACGTGCCCGGCCCGCAGTTCCCGCTGTACCTGTGCGGCGCGAGGGTCCTCGGCTACTACCCGATCTCGGTGGTGACCGACCTCAGCGGCGGCCTGAACATCACGGTGTTCTCCTACGACGGCAAGGTCGACGTGGGCGTGGTCGCCTGCCGCGACCTGGTCCCGGACCCGGCCGAGCTGATCGACCACCTGAACGACGCGCTGGACGAGCTGAAGGACCTCACGCGGAACGCGCGGGACTGACGCCGAGCGCCCGCCGGTGCCGCCAGGCGAGCCGCAGCGCGGCGGCCCCGGCGGGCTGCATCGGCTCGGGGACGGACCCGTCGAACGCGGCCAGGGACACCCGGCCCTCGTCGTTCTCGGCGACCAGCCCGCCGAACAGGGCGGCGAAGGCCGCGTCCCCGACGACGGTCACGGTCAGCAGGTCGACGGCGAACGTCAGCGGGTCGACGCCGAGGCCGAGGCAGTAGGGGCGCACGTCGCCGCGTTCGCGGGCGGCGTCCCAGTCGCGCCGGAACGCGGTGAAGCGGTCGTCGGCGCGCGTGTAGTCCTCGCCCGTGCCGAGGAACTCCTCGCCGTACTCGCGCGTGATGTTCCACCACAGGTCGAGGTCGGCGCGCTCGTCGGTCGCCTGCTGGAACACGCCCACCGGCATGACCTGGTGCAGCCCGCCCGCGTGCGCCACCTTGGCGGGGTCGCGCCAGTGCAGCACGTAGGTGCCCGACACCGTGACGGTCAGCGTGGTCACCGCCATCAGCGCGGGCCGCCGGGCGAGGTCGCGGGGGTCGCCGACGCGTTCCCGCAGCGCCCGCCCGCCCTCGGCCAGCTCGTGGGCGGCGGCCTCCCCGACGTTCACGGCGTCGAAGTAGCGCGCCCGGCCGAACCGCAGCACGGGGTCCCCGCGCAGCCCGACCGCCAGCAGGCGGTAGGCGGGGCGGTTCTCGAACACTTTGGGCGCGGCGAGCGCCCCGACGGCCCCGGCGTAGTCGGCGAAGCCCTCGGGCAGCCCCCGCCCGGGGCCGGTGACCGCCGGGGGAGGGGCATGCTCGGTCCACTCCAGCCGGACGCGCTCCAGCGGCACGGGCGCGTCCGGCGTCCAGGCGTCCCGGCCGAGCAGTGGGGTCCCGGCGACCCGCGTCATGTTGGCGTAGTACGCGTCGGCGATCCTTCCGAACCGCTCCCGGTCCCGCACCAGCCGTTCCCTGACCTCCAGCCACTCCCGCGCGCCCATGCCGCCACCCTAGGTCGTGTCGCGAAGCCCCGGCCTACGGCGCTCGCCTCGCACGTCACCAGGTCCCGGCCGGCACGACATCGCTCCACGACCTGACCCCCGGGCCCTCGCCGCCGGGGCACAGCCCGAGCCGCCGAGCCACGGTCCGGGTCGTGGGGTCACGGTCCGGGTCGTGGGGTCACGGTCCGGGTCGTGGGGGCACGGTCCGGGTCGTGGGGGCACGGTCCGAGTCGCCGGGGCACAGCCCGAGTCGCCGGGGCACAGCCCGAGTCGCCGGGGCACAGCCCGAGCCGCCGGGGCACAGCCCGAGCCGCCGGGGCACAGCCCGAGCCGCCGGGGCACAGCCCGAGCCGCCGGGGTACGGCGACGACGTGGTGGTGGCCGGGCTGTCGCGGCGGCGCTCGGCGTTCGGGTGGGGTCAGGTCTTGCCGTAGGCGCGGCGGGCCCTGCGGGGGGTGGTGCCCAGCAGGGTCGCGATCTCGTGCCAGGTGAGGCCGTGGTTGCGGGCGCGGCGGACCTGGGTGGTCAGGGCGCGGTCGGCGGCGCGGCGGGCCTGGAGCGCGGCGTGCAGCGCGGTGAGCGGGTCGTCGTCCTCGGCGAAGCCGGTGCGGATCATGGGATCACCTCCATCTGTCAATGTAGGTTGACAGAATCCAGATGTCAACCTCGGTTGACGTGGCGGCGTACATTGCTGTGGGACTGGCAATAGTGTGTGGCGCACACTATGGTGTGACGCGTGTCCTCCGAAGAGTTGATCCTCAGTCAGGTCCAGGAGCTGCGCCGCGGAACGGTCGTGCTCGCGTGCCTGGCGTTGCTCCGGGAGCCGCAGTACGGCTACGCGCTCCTGGAGACGCTCAACGACGCCGGGATCGTCGTCGAGGGCAACACCCTTTACCCCCTGCTGCGCCGGCTGGAGAAGCAAGGTCTGCTCGTCAGCGAGTGGAACACCGAGGAGTCGCGACCCCGGAAGTTCTACCGCGTGAGCGACGAGGGGTCCCGGGTGCGCGCCGAGCTGGTGCGCGAGTGGGACGACCTGGCCGCCTCCATGGCGCGTCTGACCAAGGAGAGCCGTTGAGCGCGAACACCCTGACCGAGCGCTACGTGCACGAGGTCGTCCGGCGGGTCCCCGCCGACCAGCGTGCGGAGATCGGCGACGAGTTGCGGGCCACGATCGCCGACGCCCTGGAGGGGCGCGGGGCCGACGAACGCGCCGTGCTCGCCGAGATGGGCGACCCGATCCGGCTGGCCGCGCGGTACGCGGACCGGCCGCTGTCGCTGGTCGGGCCCGAGCTCTACCCGGCGTACGTGCGGCTGCTGACGGTCCTGCTGAGCACCGTGCTGCCGCTCGTGGCCGTGCTGGCGGCGGCGCTGGCGGTGCTGGACGGCGGGGACGCCGGCGCGGCGATCGGCAGCGGCGTCGGCGCGCTCATCACCGTGGGCGCGCAGATGATCGCGTGGCCGACGGTGGTGTTCGCGCTGGTGGAACGCTCCCGGTACCGCGACCGCGTGGTCCGCGACGCCGGCTCCTGGACCCCCGACGACCTGCCGCCGCTCCGGAACCGGGACGAGCGCGCCGTCGGGGCCGCCGCCTCGGTCGCCTGGAACATCCTGCTGCTCGGCCTGATCGTCTGGCAGCACGTCGCCACGCCGCTGGAGCACGCGGGACGGGAGGCCGAGGTCCTCGACGCCGGTCTGTGGTCGGGCTGGATCTGGCCGATCCTGGCGGGCCTGGTCGCCCTGTCGGCGATCGAGCTGGTGCGGATCGCCGTGCGCGGCTGGACCGTCCGGCTGGCGGTCTGGACCGTCGCCGCCGAGGCCCTGTTCGCGCTGCCGCTGGCGTGGGTGCTGTACCGGGAGGCGTTCTTCGACCCGGCGTTCCTGGCCGAGGTGAAGGTGCTGGACGGCTTCTACACCGTCACCGCCCTGGGCGTGCTCGCCGTCAGCGCCAACCGCGTCCTCCAGCGCTTCCGCGCCGCGCGCGGCTAGGGCCTGTTTCAAAGTGGGCCTCAGCCACGCACGCGAGCGCGTGACCTGACCTGCGGGTCCGAGGCCGGAGGCGAGGGCCCGCAGGTCAGATCGCGAAGCGATGTCGCGCTCGCCAAGTCCTGGTGAGGTGCGAGCCCCCGGGCGAGCGCCGTGGGCCAGGGCTTTGAAACACGGCCTAGCGCGCCCCGGCCGGGGCTCACGCCCTGGCGGCCTCCCCGCCGTCGGCCCCGACCGGCTCGGCGGCGGGCGGCGGGGCGGGGACCGCCGTGCCACGTCCCGCCCGCCACGCGGCGAGCGCCCCGGCCGCCAGCAGCACCGCCAGCGACGCGGCGACCCGGCCCACCCCGGCCGCCGACGACGGGGCCGACAGGTACACGCCGCCGAGCGCGGCGATGGCGGCGACGTTCGCCAGCAGGGTCGTGGTGTTGGTCAGCGCCGACAGCGCCGAGGCGCGCTCCCGCCCGACGGCGGTCGCCATCCGGTCGACGATCGGGGCGAACCCGGCGGCGTGCCCCGCGCCCGCCAGCACCAGCAGCGGGCCGACCAGCCCGAGCGGCCAGCCGTCCCGGACGGCCAGCGCCACCGCCGGCACGGCCGCCGCGAAGCACAGCGCCCCGACGACCGGCAGCGCGCGCCGCGCCGGCAGCCGCGTCCAGGTCAGGCTGACGGCGGCGAACCCCAGCGGGTAGGGCAGGAACGCCAGCCCCGCCACCAGCGGCGACCGGCCCAGCCCGTTCTGGAGGTGCAGGGCCAGCGCGAACAGCAGCGCGGTGTAGGCGGCCATCACGGCGCAGCAGGCCAGCAGCCCCGAGCGGACGCCCCGCACGCCCAGGGCGCCGAGGTCGAGCAGCGGATGCGCGGTCCGGCGCTCATAGGACGCGAACGCCGCCAGCCCCGCGCACCCCGCCGCGAACGACACCGGGCTCCACCAGGGCCACCCCTGCTCCCGCCCCAGGACCAGCGGCAGGACCAGCGCCGACATCGCCGCCGACAGCAACACCACCCCGGCCAGGTCCAGCCGCCGCCCCTTCCCGCGCGGCGCGCCCTCGGGGAGCGCCCGGCGGCCCACGGCCACGACGACGGCGAGGATCGGGACGTTGACCAGGAACACCGGACGCCAGCCCGCCCAGTTCACGATGACACCGCCCGCGATCTGCCCGATCGCCACGCCCAGCGCGAGCACCATGGAGTACAGCCCGAGCGCCCGCGCCCGCGCCGCCCCCGTGAAGTGCAGCTGGATCAGCGACAGCACCTGCGGCAGCACCAGCGCGCCCGCCGCGCCCTGCACGACGCGGCCGACGACGAGCGCAGGGCCGTTCGGGGCCAGCCCGCACGCCAGCGACGCGACCCCGAACGCGACCAGCCCCGCCAGGAACACCCGCCGGTGCCCCAGCAGGTCGCCCAGCCGCGCGCCGGTGACCACCAGCACCGCCACCGCCAGGATGTAGCCGCCGGTCACCAGCTGGAGCACCGCGCCGGACGCGTCCAGCGTCTCGCGGACGTGCGGCATGGCCACCGTCACGATCGACCCGTCCATCGACACCGTGACCTGGGCCGTCAGCAGGGCGGCGAGCAGCCCTCGACGCATGGGACCTCCTCCGGGAACGCTCGGGAGGAGTGTGGCCGCCGCCGCCCGTGCCGGGCTTGAACAAATTTGCGATGCGGTGTCTAGGCTGGTCGTGTGATGAGCCGTACCGTGGTGGCCGAGTCGCCGGAGTTCTCGGTGGTGTCGGTGCGCTGCGCCGGAGGGCGCTCCGGCTGGTCGCCGCCGGAGCCCGCCGACCAGCACCAGGTGGTGCTGGTGCGGTCGGGGCGGTTCCGGCTGCGCGCCGAGGGCTGGGGCTCGGTGATCGAGCCCGCCACGGGCTACCTCCAGCACCCCGGGGACGAGATGCGTTACGCGCACCCGGCGGGCGGCGACGCGTGCACGGCGGTCTCGTTCGCGCCGCACTTCTGGGATGAGGCGACGGACGGCCATCCCGCCACGGCGCTCCCGGTGCGGGTGGACGGGCGGATCGAGCTGGCGCACCGGGGGCTGCTGAGGTCGTCGGCGGACGCCTCGTTCGCGCTGGCCGAGCATCTGGTCGGGCTGCTGACGGAGGTCCTGAGCCAGACGGCGGTCCCCGTCCGGGGGCCCGGCGGACGCGGCCGGGCGCTGACGGACCAGGCGCGCGAGGCGCTGCTGGCCGACCATCCCGCGGCGGCGGGGCTGGTCCCGCTGGCCCGGCTGCTGGGCGTCACGCCGAGCCATCTGAGCAGGGTGTTCCGCCGTGAGACGGGCGTGACGCTGAGCCGCTACCGCAACCGGCTGCGCGTCACCCGCGCCCTGGACCGGCTGGAGGAGGGGGCGGACGACCTGGCGGCGCTCGCCGCCGAGCTGGGCTTCTCCGACCAGGCCCACCTGACCCGGACCATGCGCGCCGAACTGGGCCGCACCCCCGCCGCCGTCCGCCGCCTCCTCGCCCCCTGACCTCAGGCGGCGGGCTCGCGCGGCAGCAGGAAGGACGCCGCGAACGCGACCGCCAGCAGGGCGACGCCCAGCCACAGCGTCGCGGCCTGCGCCTCGCCGAACCGCTCGGCGAGGGCCTGGCGGGTCGGCGCGGTCCCGCGGACGCGGGTGAAGAAGAACGTCCCGACGACCGCGACTCCGACGGAGGCGGCGAGCTGGGTGACGGTGTTGTAGAGCGCCGAGCCCGAACCGGCGTCGGCGACCGGGACGTCCCGCAGCGTGAGCTGGGTCAGCGGCGCGACGACCAGGCCCATTCCGGCGCCGGCCACCAGCACGCCCCAGACCAGGTCGGTCCAGCCGGTGTCCGGGGTCGCGGCGGCGGCCGGGACGGCGATCAGCGCGAAGCCGGCGGCCATCACGACCAGGCCGATCTGGACGGTGGCGCGGCCGAGGCGGGGGGACAGCACCGCCGCCATGGTGGCGAAGACCGGGACCGCCACCGACCAGGGCAGGATCACCAGCCCCGCCCGCGCCGGGCCCATTCCCAGCCCGGTCTGCAGGAACAGCATGAACACCATGAAGAAGCCCATCGTCGGGACGAAGAACAGCATCTGGACCAGCAGGCCGCCGTTCACCGACCGGAAGCGGAACAGCGACATGCGCACCAGCGGGGCGGCCACCCGCCGTTCCCACCGGGCGAAGACGGCCAGCACGGCCAGCCCGGCGGCGAGCGAGAGCCAGGTCCACAGCGGCCAGCCGGTCCGGTCCGCCGCGGTGATCAGCGGGTAGAGCACCAGCAGCAGTCCCGCCGCCGACAGCGCGACGCCGACCAGGTCGAGCCGGTCGGCCGAGGGCGAGCGGCTGTCGGGCAGCATCCGCAGCGCGGCGACGGCGACCAGCGCGGCCAGCGGGACGTTCGCCCAGAACACCAGGCGCCAGCCCGTCCCCCACAGGTCCCACTCCAGCAGCGCCGGTCCCACGATCGGCCCGAGCGTCGCCGCCAGTCCCGACAGGGCCGCGAAGGCCGCCATCGGGCCGCCCCGTTCCTCGGGCGCGTACATCACCTGGATCTGCGACAGCACCTGCGGGATCATCGCGGCGGCGCAGAGCCCCTGGAGCACGCGGGCCGCGACCAGGACGTCCGGGTCCGGAGCCAGGCCGCACAGCGCCGACGCCGCCGCGAACCCGGCGACCCCGGCCACGAGGACGCGCCGGTGGCCGAGCATGTCGCCGAGCCGGGCGCCGCTGATCATCCCCAGCGCGAAGGCCAGGGTGTACCCGGCCTGGATCCACTGCAGGTGCGCCGGACCGGCCCGCAGGTCCGCCTGGACGGCGGGCAGCACGACGTTGAGGATCGTGACCGCGATCAGGTCCAGGAACGCCGCCAGCAGGATGACCGTGAGCGCCAGGCTCCGGTTCCTGCCGACGTCGGCCCCGGCGGGCGGGACGGTGGTGGATGTCAAGGCGGTCTCCTTGCCGGGAGGTGGATACACTCATCTCGTGCGCCACGCACTGATTGCGTGACGCAATGGTTGCGCGACGAATGTATATCCGGGGAAGCGAGGCGTGTCAAAGCGATGGAGAAGACCGACGACGGCCGGGAGGCGGGCGGCCGGGAGACGGGCGGCCGGGAGACGGGCGACGCGGCGACGGCGGATCTGATCATCCAGTCGATGCCCGATCTGGTGACCGCGTTCGTCCAGCTCAACGATCTGATCGCGGAGCGGATGGGCGTGGTGACCTCCGACTTCCACTGCCTGCACGTCCTCAACCGCGGTGGCCCGGCCACCGCCGCCGCGCTGGCCGGCCGGGTGGGCCTCACCCCCGGCTCGGTGTCCCGGATGATCGACCGGTTGGAGCGGGCGGGGCTGGTCGAGCGCCGTCCCGACCCCGGTGACCGGCGCAAGACCCTCGTCCAGCCGACCGCCGAGGGCCTGGCCCGCATCGACGCGTACTACTCCGGCCTGAACGCCCACACGCGCGAGGTGCTGGCGGGCTTCACCGACGACCAGCTCGCCTCGGCGCTCCGCTTCGTCCGGGCCGCCGGGGCCGGGGCCCGCGACGAGGTCGAACGCCTCCGCTCCCGCCCCTGACCCCCGGGTCCGGGCCCGCGCGCCGGACTCCTTTATGGTGATGAATCGTGCAAAGCGACCAGGTGATCACAGAACGGGAGCCGGACGGGGCGGCGCGGCGGGCGCCGCGGATCGCCTGGGCGCTGTGGGGGGTCGGCGTACTCGCCTACGTCGTCGCCGTCCTGCACCGCACCTCGTTCGGGGTCGCCGGGCTCGACGCCGTCGAGCGCTTCGACGCCTCGGCCGGGATCCTGGCCACCTTCACCGTGCTGCAACTGCTCGTCTACGCGGGACTCCAGGTGCCCGTCGGGCTGCTGCTGGACCGGCTCGGGCCGCGGCGGATGGTCGCCGGGGGCGCGCTGGTGATGGCCGCCGGGCAGGGGCTGCTGGCCGTCGCCGGGAACGTCCCCACCGCCGTCGTCGCGCGGGTGCTGGTCGGGGCCGGGGACGCCATGACGTTCATCAGCGTGCTGAGCATCGTGTCGCTGTGGTTCCCGGCGCGGCAGATCCCCGTGGTCACGCAGCTGACCGGGATGCTCGGGCAGCTCGGGCAGGTGCTCAGCGCGGTGCCGCTGGTCGCGCTGCTGCACGGGCCCGGCTGGACGCCCGCGTTCGGGGCGGCGGCGGGCCTCGGCGTGCTGGTCGCGGTGCTGTCGGTGGCCGTGCTCCGCGACGCCCCGCCCGGGGTGGAACGCTCCGCCGCGCCCTCGCTGCGGGAGGTCGGGCGCAACCTCGCGGACGCCTGGCGGCACCCCGGCACCCGGCTGGGCCTGTGGTCGCACTTCGTGACGCAGTTCTCCTCCAACACCTTCGCCCTGATGTGGGGCTACCCGTACCTGGTGTCGGGGCAGGGGATGGACCCGGCGGGCGCGAGCACGCTGCTGACCGTGTTCGTGCTGACCAACGTGGTCTCCGGGCCGTTCGTCGGCAGGCTCGTCGCCCGCTACCCGCTGCGCCGGTCCTGGCTGGTGCTCGGCATCGTCGGCGTCAACGTCGCGGTCTGGGCGGCGGCCCTGGCCTGGCCGCCGCCCGCGCCCACCTGGCTGCTGACGGTCCTGGTCGTCGGCGTCGCGCTGGGCGGCCCCGGCGCGATGATCGGGTTCGACTTCGCCCGCACGTTCAACCCGCCGGGCCGCCAGGGCACCGCCACCGGCATCGTGAACGTGGGCGGCTTCGCCGCCTCCCTGCTCACGATCCTGATGATCGGCTTCGTGCTGGACGCGGCGTCCCCGGGCCGGGAGTTCACGCCCGGGGCGTTCCGCGTCGCCTGGACGGTCCAGGCCCTGGTCTGGGCGGTCGGCGTCGCGGGCGTCCTGCGGACCCGCACCCTGGCGCGTCGCCGGATGCGGGCCGAGGGACTGCTCTGACCCCGGCCGGGGATCAGGGGAGCAGGACGGTCTTGCCTGGCAGCCGCCCGGCGGCGGCCGCGTCGTGGACGGCGGCCAGGTCGGCGAGGGGACGGCGGTCGGCCACCTCGATCCGCAGCCGCCCGGCGTCGACGCGGGCGACCAGCTCCGACAGCTGGGCGGCGTCGCTGCGGGCGAACACCTGCGCCGTCCGCACCCCGCGCGCGGTGTCCTCGGGCGCCGGGGTGGTGGCGCTGACCAGGATCCCGCCGTCGGCGACCAGCCCGACCAGCGCGGCGGTCTCCTCCGGCGAGGTGGGAACCAGGTTCAGCACCACGTCGAAGCGTTCCCCGGCCGCCTCCGCGACGGGGCCGGCGGTGTAGTCGATGACCCGGTGGACGCCGTGGGAGCGGATCCGGTCGGCGCTGCGCGCGCTCGCCGTCGCGGTGACGACGGCACCGGCCTCCTTGGCGAGCTGGACGGCGTAGCCGCCGACCGCGCCGCCCGCCCCGTTGACCAGGATGGTCCGCCCCTCCTCCAGCCCGGCGTGCTCGAACAGGGCCTGCCAGGCCGTCAGGCCGGTCGCGGGCAGGGCCGCGGCGTCGGGCAGGTCCACCGCGCGGGGCGCGGCGGCCAGCACCCCGGTCGGGACCGCGACGTGCTCGGCGGCCGCGCCGGCGGCGGTCATCGGCAGGAACGCCACCACCGCGTCCCCCTCCCGCCAGCCGGTCACGTCCGCGCCGACCTCGGCGACGACGCCCGCCACGTCGATGCCCGGCACGTGCGGCAGGGTCAGCGGGAACACCTCCCGCAGCGCCCCGGAACGCAGGGTCGCGTCCACCGGGTTGAACGAGGTCGCGGCCACCTTCACCACCACCTGCCCGGCGCCCGCGACCGGCCGGTCGACCTCCTCGTGCACCAGGACGTCGCTGTCGCCGTACCGGTGGTAACGCACTGCCTTCATGATCTCTCCTCACCCGTGTGCTTCGAATTCGAAGCAGCTATGGGCGTCAACCCGCTTCGAATTCGAAGCAATCCCGGTGCGCGGTGTGACTCTCGTCACATGCTTCGAATTCGAAGCAGTAGGGTGGGAGGGTGGCCGACCCCGAGACGACGCCCGACACGACGCCCGGCACGACGGACGAGGCGCTCGCCCCCGAGCAGCTGGGGGCCTACTTCGCGCTCATGGAGTCCGTCAGCCTGCTCCAGCACGCCGTCGAGCAGCAGGTGCGCGCCGAGGGCGACCTCAGCTACGTGCAGTTCCAGCTACTGGCCCGCCTCGCCGCCGCCGGCGGGCGGCTCACCATGACCGAGCTGGCCGACGGCGTCGTCTACAGCCGCAGCGGACTGACCTACCAGGCCGGGCTGCTGGAGAGGGCCGGCCTCGTCACCCGCGGCCCCGGCCCCGAGGACGAGCGCGCCACCCTGGTCACCGTCACCGACGCCGGCCTGGCCCGCGTCGCCCGGGTCATGCCCGGCCACATCCGGGTCGCCCGCCGCCTGCTGTTCGCGCCCCTGAGCGACGCCGACCTGCGCCACCTCGGCGACATCATGACGCGGGTGCGCGACCACATGCGCGCGCTCCCGCCCCGCTCCGCCGCCCCGCGCCGGAGCCGCGCCGCGTCCCGGGACGCGGCGCGGGCCGCGACGGAGGAGTGACCGGCGTCAGCCGCGCAGGGCCGCGCGGATGCGGGCCCGCGCCGCCTCGTCCAGGTCCAGGCCCCGCGACAGGAACGCTTCGAACGACCCGTAGGTCCGCTCGGCCTCGTCGAACGCCGCCTCCAGGTACGCCGGACGCTGCTCCAGCAGGGGACGCAGCAGCTCGGGGTTCTTCATCTGCCCGCTGTCGCCCAGGAACGCCAGCAGCTTGCCGTAGCTCTCGCGGTGGTAGTGGTTGGACCGCATGTAGTCCTCCATCACCGCCGGGCGCGGCGCGCCCGCGATCGTCAGCAGGATCGCCGCCATCCAGCCGGTGCGGTCCTTGCCCGCCGTGCAGTGGAACAGCAGGGGCAGGGAGGCGGCGTCGGCGACGCGGTGGAGGGCGGCGGCGAACTTCTCGCGTTCGATCGGCATCGCCACGAAGTTCCGGTTGATCTCGACCAGGACGTGCTCGCAGCGGCCGTCGCCGAAGATCTGCTCCTGCCGGGCCGGGTCGCCGCTGCCGATCACCTCGTAGAAGACGTCCAGGTCGCCGCCGGCGACCGGCAGGTGGACCAGTTCGGCGCCGGCCGGGAGCCGGTCGGCGCCGTTGGTCCGGACCTCCAGGTCGGTGCGGAGGTCGACGACGGTGCGCACGCCCGACAGCCGCTCCAGGTCGGCGTCGGTCAGCTTGTTCAGGGCGTCGGCGCGCAGCAGGCGCCCGTGGGCCGTCTCGCCCCCGCCGGTCAGGGGGATCCCGCCGAGATCGCGGACGTTCTCGGCGCCGTCGAGGGCGATATGGCCGTACTCGTCATCGAACCGCATGTCCCAATGGTCCCGGATGCCCCGGAATGCTCGGACCTCAGGTGCGCAGTTCCAGCGTGCAGCACTTGGGCCCGCCGCCCGCCTTGCGCAGTTCGCTCAGGTCCACCGGGACGGGGTGGAAGCCCGCCGCGCGCAGCGCCCCGGTCAGCCCGGTCGCCTCGGCGTTGATCACCACGTTGCGGCCGTCGCTGACCGCGTTCAGGCCGAGGACGGCGGCGTCGGCCTCGGTCGCGAGGACCGCGTGCGGGAACAGCCGCTCCAGCACCGCGCGGCTGCCGGGCGAGAACGCCCCGGGGTAGTAGGCCACGTTGTCGCCGTTCAGCGGGAACAGGGCGGTGTCCAGGTGGTAGAAGCGCGGGTCCACCAGGCGCAGGGTCACCACCGGGCGGCCCAGGTACTCCTGCGCCTCCTGGTGGGCGGCGATCTCGGTGCGGAAGCCCGTCCCGGCCAGGATCACGTGGTCGAGGGTCAGGAAGTCACCCTCGCCCTCGTTGGTGTGGGAGGGGTCCATCACCTCGAAGCCCCTGGCCCGCAGCCACGCGGCGTAGGCGGGACCCTCGGCGGCGCGCTCGGGGTGGGCGAACCGGGCCCCGTAGGCGCGGCCGCCGACGACCAGGGCGCCGTTGGCGGCGAACACCATGTCGGGCAGGCCGGGGACCGGGTCGATCAGCTCGACGTCGTGGCCGAGGGACAGGTAGGCGGCGCGCAGCTCCTCCCACTGCTTCACGGCGAGGTCGGCGTCGGCCCCGGCCGCGGGGTCCATCCACGGGTTGATGGCGTAGGAGACGGTGAAGTGCTCGGGCCGGCACATGAGGAAGCGGCGGTGGAGGGCCGTGCGCTCCGGGATCGCCGGGGCGGTGGTGGGCTCCATTGCCGGGGTGACGGTCATGCGTGCTCCCTTGGCGTTCCGAGTGACGGAGGATGGCGATCGAAAGCCTAGGAAGCCGCGGGGCGGCAGCCAATGCGCCGAAGTTGCGATGACCTGGTGGTTCGTTGCTTTTCGCGGGGCGTGTGCGGCGAATCGTTGCGCACCCGCGCGGAGGGTGCCGCGCGGACGCGCGAGGGCGGCGCGGAAACCCGCGCCGCCCTCGGGAAACGACCCTCCGTCAGAGGTTGATCATGTGCCCGGCCAGGCCGTGCACCGCCTCCTTGACGGCCTCGCCCAGGGTCGGGTGGGCGTGGACGTTGCGGGAGACCTCGTGCACGGTCAGGTCCCACTGCTGGGCCAGGGTCAGCTCCGGCAGCAGCTCGGTGACCTCCGGGCCGATCATGTGGGCGCCCAGGATCTCGCCGTACTTCGCGTCGGAGACGACCTTCACGAAGCCGTCGCCCTCGCCCATGCCGAGGGCCTTGCCGTTGGCGCTGTAGGGGAACTTGGCGACCTTGACGTCGAAGCCCTGCTCCTTGGCCTGCGCCTCGGTCCAGCCGAACGAGGCGATCTGCGGCTGGCAGTAGGTGGCGCGCGGGACCATGACGTAGTCGATCTCCATGGTCTCGGCGTCGGCGATGGTCTCGGCCGCGACGATGCCCATGGCCTCGGCGGCGTGCGCCAGCATCAGCTTGGCGGTGACGTCGCCGATGGCGAAGATGTGCGGCACGGAGGTCCGGCAGCGGCCGTCCACGTCGATCGCGCCGCGGTCGGTCAGCTTCACGCCGGTCTTGTCCAGGCCGTAGCCCTCGACGTTCGGGGCGAAGCCGATGGCCTGCAGGACCTTGTCGGCCTCCAGCACCTGGGACGCGCCGTCCTTGCCGGTGACGGTCACCTTGACCTTGTCGCCGGAGTCGTCGATGGAGTCGACGCGGGTGGAGGTGAGGACCTCGATGCCCAGCTTGCGGTACCGCTTGGCCAGCTCCTTGGACACGTCGGCGTCCTCGTTGGGCACCATGCGGTCCAGGAACTCGACGATCGTGACCTTGACGCCGTAGTTGTGCAGCACGTAGGCGAACTCGACGCCGATCGCGCCCGCGCCGGCGATCACGATGCTCTCGGGCAGGGTGTCGGAGAGGATCTGCTCCTCGTAGGTCACCACGCGCTCGGACAGGGAGGTGCCGGGCAGCAGCTTGGTGTGCGCGCCGGCGGCGATGATGCAGTGGTCGAAGGTGACGGTCTCGGACGAGCCGTCCTGCTTGGCCACCTGGACGGTGTGGGGGTCGGTGAAGGTGCCGCGGCCGTTGAACGAGGTGATCTTGTTCTTCTTCATGAGGAACTGCACGCCCTTGACGAGCTTGTCAGACACCTCGCGGCTGCGCTTGAACGCGACGCCGTAGTCGAACGAGACCGATCCCTCGGCCTTGATCCCGTACTTCTCCGCCTCGTGGGTGAAGATGTGCGCCAGCTCGGCGTTGCGCAGCAGCGCCTTGGAGGGGATGCAGCCGACGTTCAGGCAGACGCCGCCCCAGTACCTCTCCTCGATGATCGCCGTCTTGAGCCCGAGCTGAGCCGACCGGATCGCGGCGACATAACCACCCGGGCCCGCGCCCAGGACCACGACGTCAAAGTGATTGCTCATATCTAGTGACGATATTCGGCGCGCGCAGGTGCTCGCATCTCGATCGCCCCTCCGCCGGAGCCTTTTCGGTCGGCTGTTAGGGTTTCGGAGGACTCCCACAGCGATGATCCTGAGGGGCGGGTGACGCGCGTCTCACTCCGGGACCGGAACACCCCGCCCGCCGCTGTCGTTCATGCGGAGTCATCCGCGCGGACCGCCCGCGCGGCGCCGTCCCCGCGGGGAGGCGCGGACGTCGCCCCGAGGCGCGCCCCCGTTCCGCGACAGCCGGGACCGCGGCCCGGCCGAAGAGGAGGAGAAGGCGAGTGAGGATCCCCAAGCGCGTCAACACCGTCCTGGACTGGGCGGAGGCTCACCTTGGCGCACTTGCGATCGTGGTCGGCCTGGCACTGGTCGCCGCCGCCACCCTGACGCTGCCCCCGGCCGTCGGGTTCCCCATCGCCGCCCTCATCGTCGGACTGGCCGTCGGCGGGTTCGTCGACAACCTCCGCATGTCCAAACGGGTCGCCCGGCAGCGCGCCGAGATCGACGACCTGCTGCGCCAGAACGGCGCGCTGCGGCACCGCAACACCGTGCTGTCCAGCGGCGTGATCACCCGCGAGTCGCAGACCACCCAGGCGCTGCTGATGATCCCCGAGGACGACGGCCCGCTGAACATCGAGCCCGATCCCGGCCGCACCCAGAAGCTCCCGGAGCTGGAGGAGCTGCTGGAGGAGGAGCGCGGGGAGCGCTGACGGAGGCGTCGCCGGGCGCGTCGCGCCCGACCGGTGTGACCTGATCCATATTCGCCGCTCCCGGGTTATCCCTTCCGGTCTTCGGGGAGGGGGAGGCCCGGGAGGTACGACCGTGTCACTGCTGGATGACGACCCCGGACCACGGGGACGTGGGCCGCGCCCACGAGCGAAGGACGGAACCGCCGCCCGGAACGCCGGGCGGCGGTCGGATGACCGGGCCCCGGACGAGGCGGCGGTGGACGAGGCGACGGTCCGCAAGGCCGTGATCGCCTCGGCGATGGGCAACTGCATCGAGTGGTTCGACTTCGGCGTGTTCTCCGCCGGGGTGATGACCGCGATCATCGGGACGGTGTTCTTCCCCGGCGGCGAGGACGGCGCGGTGCTGCGCTCGTTCGCCCTGCTCGCGGCGGCGTTCATCGCGCGCCCGTTCGGCGGGATGTTCTTCGGGCCGCTGGGCGACCGGATCGGCCGCAAGCGCGTGCTCGCCATGACGATCATCCTGATGTCGGGCTCGACGTTCGTGATCGGCGTGCTGCCCGGCTACGAGACCATCGGCCTGGCCGCCCCGCTGGTGCTGCTGGCCGTGCGGCTGGTGCAGGGCTTCTCGGCCGGCGGCGAGTACGGCGGCGCCGCCACGATGATCGCCGAGTACGCGCCGACGCGGCGGCGCGGGTTCTTCGGCAGCTTCCTGGAGCTGGGCACGCTGGCCGGGTTCGTGCTGGGCGCGGCGCTGGTGTTCGGCGTCCACCAGGCGCTCGGCGACGAGGCCATGCGCGCCTGGGGCTGGCGGATCCCGTTCCTGATCGCGCTGCCGCTGGGCCTGGTCGGCCTGTACGTGCGGTCGCGGATCGAGGACACCCCGGCGTTCCGGCGGATGGAGAGCCGCGGCGAGACCGTCCGGTCGCCGCTGCGGGAGACGCTGCGCCACCACGGCCGCATGATCGCCATGCTGGTCGCGATCGTGCTGCTGCTGAACGTCGCCGACTACACGCTGCTGACGTTCATGCCCTCGTACCTGACGGACACCATGAAGATGGACGCCACCACCGGGCAGCTCATCACCATCGGCGTGGAGCTGGCGATGATGGCGGTGATTGTCCCGCTGGGGGCGCTGTCGGACCGGGTCGGGCGGCGGCCGCTGCTGCTGACCGCCGCGGTCGGCTTCCTGGTGCTGAGCTGGCCCGCGTTCGCGCTGATGCAGACCAATGACACCCTCGCGGTCGCCGTGGGGTACGCCGTCATCGGCGGTCTGCTGGTGCTGATCCTGGCGGTGATCGGGGCGACGTTCCCGGCGATGTTCCCCACGCGGGTGCGCTACGGGGCGTTCGCGATCGGCTACAACGTCTCGACCGCGCTGTTCGGCGGGACCGTCGCGGTGGTCGTCGGGTCGCTGATCAAGGTGACCGGCTCCACCAGCGTCCCGGCGTACTACCTGATGCTGGCCGCCGCGATCGCGCTGGTGCCGATCCTGAGGCTGCCGGAGACGGCGGGCGTCCCGATCGAGGAGGCGGGCGAGAAGGAGCCCGCCCGCGAGCGCGTCCCCGCCGCCGCCTGACCCCGGACGTGCGACGGGAGCCGGTGGGAGGAGATCCCACCGGCTCCCTCACCTGACCGTCACCAGCCTGTGCATGCCCTGGGCGGCGAACATGCGGCCGGTGTCGGAGCTGCGCAGCCAGGTGACCAGCGCGTACGTGCCGGGCCTGAGCGGCGCGGCGAAGGTCGCCGCGCGCCCCGGCGACAGCGGGACCATCCCGGCCGGGCCGCCGGTGAACGGCGAGGGCGCCTGCGGCCCGCCGTCCATGCCCCGGTAGAACGCGCCGACCTGCTCGCCGGTGGTGCCGGGGCGGACGGGCATGAGGATGGCCTCGTTGTACTGGCGGGAACGGTTGACCACGCGGACCGTCGCGCCGGAGCGGATCTCGGCCGGGGCGTCGAAGCGGGGGCCCTCGGGCGTCTCGCGCTGCACGATCCGCGCCTCGGCGCGCGGCTCGGCCGCGGCGCCCGCGCCGGGCCGCACCGTCAGCGGCCGCACCTTGGCGGCCAGCCCCGGACGCCCGACCTCCCTGAAGTCGATCAGGTGGTAGGAGCCGGGGGCCAGCCGCGTCCCGTAGGTGACGGGCGTGCCCGGCTGGACCGCGGCGCCGCCGAACATGACGACCTCGCGCTGCACCGCCCGGGCGGCCGCGGGGTCGCCCGCGCCGTACGCCTTCTCCAGGTCCGTCAGGTAGCGCTGGAGGGTGACGCCGGGGCGCAGCCGGACCAGGCCGAGGTAGGCGCCCTCGGGGTCGGCGGCGGTGACGCGGAACGCGACCGGGCCCGGGCGGACGGCGGCGGGCGCGGTGAAGCCGTCGGTCCCCACCGTCACCTCCACGACGCGCCCGCGCGTCGCGGCGTCGGCGTCGGTGG
The DNA here is from genome assembly GCF_001552175.1 of Actinomadura kijaniata NBRC 14229. Taxonomy (GTDB): domain Bacteria; phylum Actinomycetota; class Actinomycetes; order Streptosporangiales; family Streptosporangiaceae; genus Spirillospora; species Spirillospora kijaniata. The sequence continues at coordinate 94,202 of NZ_BCQR01000001.1, read as the reverse complement.
TCAGGAGGGTGGTGGCGGCGAGGACGGGGGCGGCCAGCACGGCGGTGGTGGCGAAGGCGGTCATTGCGGTCCGGGGCAGGGAGGAGATCTTCGTTGGGCGCATGCCGGTACTCTCGCGCGGCGGTGCGCCCCCGCGCGTCGGACGGAAGATGTCAGTCGGCGGACCGGCCTGCTCCCGTGGATGTACGCGGACTTGATCGGAAGTCGTCACGGGGGTGACTGCTGGGGCGGAAAGGTAAGGACACTCTCCCGTTGTGACAAGCTGATTACCCTATGTAGTGTCACTGCTGCGCGCGCTTTTGCCAAGACACGACGACCCCCGGATCGGTGGTGGAGCGTGACCGAACAGCAGCTCAGCCTGGGCACCGCGGCAGCGCGGAACCTGGCCACGACGACCAAGTCCGTGCCGCAGATGCAGGCCATCTCCTCCCGGTGGCTGCTGAAACTGCTGCCCTGGGTGCAGGCGGCGGGCGGGGCCTACCGGGTGAACCGCCGGCTCGCCTACACGGTGGGCGACGGCATCGTCACGTTCGTGTCCACCGGGGCCGACGTGCGGGTGATCCCGCGCGAGCTGGGGGAGCTGCCGCCGCTGCGCGGGTTCGAGGACGAACCGGCGCTGGAGGCCCTCTCCGGACGGTTCGCCCAGCGGGAGTTCGAGCCCGGCGACGTCCTGGTGGAGGCGGGCCGGCCGGTGGACGCGGTCTACCTCATCGCGCACGGGAAGGTCCGGCTGGTCGGCCGCGGCGAGTACGGCGACCAGGTCGACCTGGGGGTGCTGGCCGACGGCCGGTTCTTCGGCGACCGGACGCTGCTCAGCGAGGACGGCGAGCGGTGGGACTACACCGCCCGCGCCCTCACCCCCTGCACGGTGCTGGTGCTGGACGCGTCCGAGTTCCGCGAGGTGCTCGACCGTTCGGAGGAGCTCCGGTCGCACATCACCGCCTACCGCGACAGCCCGCCGCCGGACGCCGACGACAACGGCGAGGCCGAGATCGCCCTGGCGTCCGGGCACGAGGGCGAGCCGGTGCTGCCGGGCACGTTCGTGGACTACGAGGTGTCGCCGCGCGAGTACGAGCTGAGCGTCGCCCAGACCGTGCTGCGCGTCCACACGCGCGTCGCCGATCTCTACAACGAGCCGATGGACCAGGTCGAGCAGCAGCTCCGCCTGACGATCGAGGCGTTGCGCGAGCGCCAGGAGCACGAGCTGGTCAACAACCGCGACTTCGGGCTGCTCCACAACTGCGACCTGCGGCAGCGCGTCGCCACCCGGACCGGGCCGCCCACCCCCGACGACATGGACGAGCTGCTGACGCTGGTGTGGAAGGAACCGGCCTTCTTCCTGGCCCACCCCAAGACGATCGCGGCGTTCGGCCGCGAGTGCAACGCGCGCGGCGTGTACCCCGACGCGGTCGACGTCAACGGCAACAAGGTCCCCGCCTGGCGCGGCGTGCCGCTCTTCCCCTGCAACAAGATCCCGATCTCGAAGACGCGGACCAGCTCGGTGCTGCTGATGCGGACCGGCGAGGAGGCGCAGGGCGTGATCGGCCTGCACCAGACCGGCATCCCCGACGAGTTCCAGCCGGGCCTGTCGGTGCGGTTCATGGGCGTCAGCGAGCAGGCGATCGTGTCCTACCTGGTCAGCGCCTACTACTCGGCCGCCGTCCTGGTGCCCGACGCGCTGGCGGTGCTGGAGGGCGTCGAGATCGCGCACGGCGGCTGACCGTGCGGACCTCGGCACAGCCCTACCGGCTCCCCGAGTTCTACCTGCCGCACCCCGCCGGGCTGAACCCGCACCTGGAACGGACCCGCGAGCACTCCCGGCGGTGGTCCCGCGACATGGGGATCCTCGGTGACCCCCGGGACGGGACCGGGCGCGAGGTGTGGAGCGAGGAGGACTACGACGCGCACGACTACGCGTTGCTGACCGCCTCCATCCACCCCGAGTCGCCCGGCCCCGTCCTGGACCTGGTCAACGACTGGTACGTGTGGGTCTTCTACTTCGACGACCACTTCCTGGAGACGTTCAAGAGGACCCGGGACGCGGCGGGCGCGCGGGCGTACCTGGACCGGCTGCCGAGGTTCATGCCGCGCGAGCGGGGCGCGCCGGTGCCCGAGCCGACCAACGCCGTCGAACGCGGCCTGGCCGACCTGTGGGCGCGGACCGCGCCGCTGATGTCGGACGCGTGGCTGGAGCGCTTCTCCGAGAGCACCCTCGCGCTGCTGCGGGAGTCGCTGTGGGAGCTGTCCAACATCAGCGACGGCCGCGTCCCCAACCCGGTCGACTACATCGCGATGCGGCGCAAGGTCGGCGGTGCGCCCTGGTCGGCGGACCTGACGGAGCTGGCGGTCGGGGCGGAGGTCCCGGCGCGGGTGGCGGGGACGCGGCCGCTGCGGGTGCTGAAGGACACGTTCTCCGACGCCGTCCACCTGCGCAACGACATCTTCTCCTACCAGCGCGAGACGCAGCAGGAGGGCGAGGTTAACAACGGCGTCCTGGTGATGGAGCGCTTCTTCGGCACCGACCCGCAGACCGCCGCCGACGTGACCAACGACCTGCTGACCTCGCGCATGCAGCAGTTCGAGAACACGGCCCTGGTCGAGCTGCCGCCCCTCCTGGAGGAGCACGACCTCGACCCGGCCGAACGCCTGGCGGTCCTGCGCTACGTGAAGGGCCTCCAGGACTGGCAGTCGGGCGGCCACCAGTGGCACATGCGCTCCAGCCGCTACATGAACGGGGGAGGCCGGGGGACGGGCCCGCTGACGACCCCGCTGGGCCTGGGCCTGTCAGCGGTGCGACTGCGCGCCCTCACCCCCCACGGGGGACCGGGCGCCACCCCGTTCCCCCGCCCCGACCTCACGGCCCCGCACCCCACCCGGACAAGCCCGCACCTGGACACGGTCCGGGACCACGCGAGGCGCTGGGCGACCGCAATGGGAATGCTGCCCCCCTCCCCAGAAACCCCACCCCCCGACAACACGCCCCCACCCACCAGCACGACCACACACGGCGCCGCACGCCCGCGCGGGGGTGGGGGTGTGTTTCGGGGGGTGGGCGTTTCCGGTGAGGTCGGTGCGCCTGTTGCCTTGGGGGAAGCGTTGCGGGTGTGGGATGTGGCCGGGTTCGAGGCGGCCGATCATGGTCGGTTCGCGGCGCTCACGCATCCGGACGCCGGTCCTGACGAGCTGGCGCTCGTCAACGACTGGCATCTGTGGCGGCGGTACTTCGACGACGTGTTCGTGGAGGCGTTCAAGCGGCCCCGGGATCTGGTGGGGGCCAGGGCGTTCGTGGAACGGCTGCGGGCGTTCGTGCCGGTGGAGGGCGCGTCGCCGGAGCCCGCCGACCCCGTCGAGCGCGGGCTCGCCGACCTGTGGCGGCGGACGGCGGTCCGCATGTCCCCCCGGGAACGCCGGGGGCTCGCCGACGCCGTGACGGACATGGCCGAGAGCTGGCTGTGGGAGATGGTCAACCTCGTCCAGCAGCGCGTGCCCGACCCCGTGGACTACGTCGAGATGCGGCGGCGCACCGGCGGCGCGGAGCTGTCGGCGGCCCTGCTGCGGCACGTCACGGGCGCGGCGGTCCCCGAGGAGCTGGCGGGGACGGGGCCCGCGGCGGCGCTCGCCGACGCGGTCGCCGACATCGCGGCGCTCCGCAACGACCTGCTGTCCTTCCGCCGCGAGACCGAGGAGGAAGGGGAGATCAACAACGCCGTCGTCGCCGTCCACCGGTTCCTGGACTGCGATCCCCCGCGCGCCGCCGCCGCCGTCAACGACCTCGTCGAGGCGCGGTTGCGGCAGCTCGACCGGATCACCTCGGTGGAGCTGCCCGTGCTGGCCGCCGAGCACGACCTGGGCGCCGCCGACCGCGACCGGCTCGCCCGCCATGTCCGCGATCTGGAGACCTGGCTGGCCGGGGATCTGGAGTGGAGCACCACCAGCGGCCGTTACCGGGAGACGGCCGCGTTCCCGGGTGCGGCGGCGTTCGCGGGGCCGCCCCGGATCATCCGGCCGGCCGGGCCCACCGGGCTGGGCACGTCGGCCGCCCGTCTCGGACCGTTCCGCAGCGCGACCCCCTGGAGGTAACGAACCGTGACGCAGACACAGCAGCTCAGCCTCGACACCAGGGCGGCACGGAACCTGGCGACGACCACCAAGTCCGCGCCGATGATGCAGAGCATCACACCGCGCTGGCTCCTGCGGATGCTGCCCTGGGTGGAGGCGCGCGGCGGCGCCTACCGGGTGAACCGCCGGCTCGCCTACACGGTGGGCGACGGACGGCTGACGTTCCTCAACACCGGCGCCGACGTCCAGGTCGTCCCCGCCGAGCTGGCCGAGCTGCCGCCGCTGCGCGGGATGCACGCGACGCCCGCCGGGACGGAGGCGCTGGAGGCGCTGGCCGGACGGCTCACCCAGCACGAGTACGAGCCCGGCGACATGATCGTCGAGCCGGGGCGCCCGGTGGACCGGGTCGTGCTGATCGCGCACGGCAAGGTCTCCCGGATCGGGCGCGGCGAGTACGGCGAGCCGGTCGAGCTGGACGTGCTGGCCGACGGGCAGTTCTTCGGCGCGGACGTCCTGGCCGACGGCGACGCCGAATGGGAGTACGCCGCCAAGGCGCTCACCCCCTGCACGGTCCTCGCCCTGCCGCGCGCGGCGGTCGGGGAGCTGGCCGACCGGCACGAGGCGCTGCGGGACCGCCTGGAGGAGTACCGCAACGCCCCCGACCTCCCGCGCAACAAGGCGGGCGAGGCCGAGATCGCCCTGGCGGCCGGGCACGAGGGCGAGCCGGTGCTGCCGGGCACGTTCGTGGACTACGAGCCGTCGCCGCGCGAGTACGAGCTGAGCGTCGCCCAGACGCGGCTGCGCATCCACACCCGCGTCGCCGATCTCTACAACGGCCCGATGGACCAGGTCGAGCAGCAGCTCCGCCTGACGATCGAGGCGTTGCGCGAGCGCCAGGAGCACGAGCTGGTCAACAACCGCGACTTCGGGCTGCTCCACAACTGCGACCTGCGGCAGCGCATCCCGACCCGGACCGGGCCGCCCACCCCCGACGACATGGACGAGCTGCTGAGCCGCCGCCGCAGGTCGCGGTTCTTCCTGGCGCATCCCAGGACGATCGCCGCGTTCGGCCGCGAGTGCACCAGGCGCGGTGTCTACCCGGAGGGGACGGTGTGCGAGGGGCGGCCCGTGATGGCCTGGCGCGGCGTGCCGATCCTGCCCTGCGACAAGATCCCGATCAGCCGGACCGGGACGTCCTCGGTGCTGGTGCTGCGGACCGGCGAGGACGACCAGGGCGTGATCGGCCTGCACCGGACCGGCATCCCCGACGAGTTCCAGCCGGGCCTGTCGGTGCGGTTCATGGGCGTCAGCGAGCAGGCGATCCTGTCGTACCTGGTCAGCGTGTACTACTCGGCGGCCGTGCTGGTGCCGGACGCGCTCGGCGTCCTGGAGAACGTCGAGATCAACCGGTGAGCGCGAAGGAGGTCTCGATGTCGGCGACCCAGGAGACGGGAACGGCGCGTTCGGCGGCCGAGGCGCTGGTGTGGAGCCGCGGCCTGCTCGATCCGGCGCTGCGCGAGGTGGTGGCGGAGCTGCCCTCGGTGATGCGCCGGATCGCCGCCTACCACTTCGGCTGGCGCGACGAGGAGGACCGGCCCGCGCGGGGCGGGGCGGGCAAGGCGATCCGCCCGGCGCTGACGCTGCTGTGCGCCGAGGCGGTCGGCGGGACGGCGGCCGACGCGCTGCCCGCCGCCGTCGCCGTGGAGCTCGCGCACAACTTCTCGCTGCTGCACGACGACGTGATGGACGGCGACCTGACCCGGCGGCACCGCGCGACGGCGTGGAGCGTGTTCGGCGCGAACGCGGCGATCCTGGCCGGGGACGCGCTGCTGGCGGCGGCGTTCGAGATGGTCGCCGCCGCCCCCGGCCCGGCGGCGCGCGGCGCGGTGGGCGTGCTGTCCCGCGCCATGCTGGACCTGGTGGAGGGGCAGAGCGCGGACATGGCGTTCGAGGAACGCGCCGACGTCGCGCTCGCCGAGTGCCTGGCGATGGCGTCGGGCAAGACGGCCGCGCTGATGGGCGCGTCGTGCGCGCTGGGCGGGATGTTCGGCGGCGCGACGCGCGAACGGGTGGAGCGGCTGCGGGCGTTCGGGGAGGGCCTCGGCCTGGCGTTCCAGCTCGTCGACGACCTGCTGGGCATCTGGGGCGACCCGGCCGTCACCGGCAAGCCCGTCTACTCCGACCTGCGCAACCGCAAGAAGTCGCTGCCGGTGGTGGCGGCCCTGGCGTCCGGCACGGACGCGGGCCGGGAGCTGGGGACGCTGTATCTGGGGAAGGAGCCGCTCGGGGACGCCGAGCTGGCGCGGGCGGCGCGGCTGGTGGAGGACGCGGGCGGGCGGGCGTGGGCGTCGCGGCGCGCCGACGAGCTGATGACCGGGGCCCTCGCCGAGCTGGCGATGGCGGCCCCGGAGTCCCCGGCCCACCAGGAGCTGGACGCGGTGGCCCGGCTGGTGACGCGCCGCGATCACTGACCGGTCATGATGGTCGCATGACGTTGCGCAAGGTGCGGTTCGGCACGACCGACATGGAGATCACGCGGGTGGGCTTCGGGGCCTGGGCGGTCGGCGGGCAGTGGCAGCACGGGTGGGGGAGCCAGGACGACGGCGACTCGGTGGCGGCGGTCCGGCGGGCGCTGGAACACGGCGTCAACTGGATCGACACCGCCGCGGTGTACGGGCTCGGGCACTCGGAGGAGATCGTCGCAAAGGCCCTGGACGGGCTGCCCGAGTCCGACCGGCCCTACGTGTTCACCAAGTGCGGCGAGGTCTGGGACGACCAGGGGCGGGTGTCGCGGGTCGTCACGCCCGCCTCGATCCGCCGCGAGGTGGAGGCGTCGTTGCGGCGGCTGCGCGTCGAACGCATCGACCTGTACCAGGTCCACCAGATCCCCGACGCGGGAGATCCCGTCGAGGAGTACTGGCAGACCATGCTGGACCTGAGGGCCGAGGGGAAGGTCCGCGCGGTCGGGCTGTCCAACCACCGCGTGGACCGGCTGGAGGCCGCCGAACGCGCCGGGCACGTGGACACGCTCCAGCCGCCGTTCTCGGCGATCAACCGGTCGTTCGCCGACGAGGTCGCCTGGTGCGCCGCCCACGACACCGGCGTGATCGTGTACTCGCCGATGCAGTCGGGGCTGCTGACCGGGGCGTTCACCGCCGAACGCGCCGCCGCCCTGCCCGCCGACGACTGGCGGCGCGCCGCCCCCGACTTCACCACCGGCCTGGCCGCGAACCTCGCGCTGGCCGACGCCCTGCGCCCGGTCGCCGACCGGCACGGGGTGACGCCGGGCGCGGTCGCGGTGGCGTGGACGCTGGCCTGGCCCGGCGTGACCGGCGCGATCGTCGGGGCGCGGCGGCCCGACCAGGTCGACGGCTGGGTCACGGCCGGGAACCTGGAGCTGACCGGGGAGGACCTGGCCGAGATCCGCGCGGCCATCGACCGCACCGGTGCCGGGACCGGCCCGTCAGCGCCGTAGCCGGTCGCGGAGGAACGCCGCGTTGAGCGCCTGCCACTCGCGGGCCGAGGGCAGCAGCGCGGTCATCTCGTGGGAGCCGTGGATGTGGCCCGCCCAGCGCGTGACGGCGGCGGGGACGCCCGCCTCGGTGAGGCGGGCGGCGTAGCGTTCGCCGTCGTCGCGCAGGAGGTCGTACTCCGCCGTCATGATCCGCGCCGGGGGGAGGCCCGACAGGTCCTCGGCGCGCAGCGGCGACAGGTACGGGTGCTCGCGCGGGGTGCCGGCGGCGTAGTGGCCGACGTACCGTGCCACGTCCTCGCGGGTGAGCGGCAGGCCGGGGACGGGTTCGACGTCGGCGAGCGCGGTCAGCGTCAGGTCGAGCGGCGCGACCTCCAGGAGCTGCGCGGCCAGGGCGGGGCCGCCCCGGTCGCGGGCCATGAGCGCCGCGGCGGCGGCGAGGTTGCCGCCGGAGGACACGCCGCCGACCGAGACGCGCCCGGGGTCGACGCCCAGGCCGGCGGCGTGCTCGACGGTCCACAGCAGCGTGGCGTACACGTCCTCGGCCGGGGCCGGGAAGGGGTGCTCCGGCGCGAGCCGGTGGTCGGGCGAGACGACCGCGCAGCCGGCGTCCACGGCGAGGCGGGCGCAGGCGGCGTCGTGCGGCTCGTGCAGTCCCAGCCACCAGCCGCCGCCGTGGACGTGCAGGTGGGCGGGGAGCGGCCCGTCCGCGCCGGGCGGCGTGAACACCCGCACAATGATCTCCCCGCCGGGCACGGGGACGCGGTGCTCGGCGCGGTCGGCCTTCGGGGCGGGCTCCATCAGGCGCAGCCGCATCGGCTGCTGCGCGGCGATCATGGTGCGCTGCCCGGTGAGGGACGGCGGAACGGCCTGCCGCGCGCGGGCGGCGGCGATGCGTTCCAGCATGGGCCGGAGTTCCGGCAGGATGGGCATGGCGTGCTCCCGGGAAGTCGGTAGGGGCTCAGTAGGGGAGGGGGCGGCCGCTCGGTGTGCGCAGGTCCGGGCCGGGCGTGGAACGCCGGGCGGGACGGCGGCGGACGCGGGTCTGACGGGCCATCGGGGCCTCCTCTCGCGGTCGCCACCACCTTCGCCGCCGGGTGCGGGGCGGCGCGTCCGGCGGGGGAGGTGTTCGGTCCTCGGCCCCCGGGCGTAGGCGGGCGGGGGCCGGTACTCCGCGGGGAGTCGTGCCGTTCGGGGATTCTCCGGGCATTCTGGGATGCATGCGTGATCGGCTGGCGGGGCTCAGCCCGCAGCGGCGGGTGTTCGTGCTGACGGTGGGGGCCCTGGCGCTGCTCCTGGTCGGGGCCGTGGCGGGGCGGGTGCTGCTCGCGCGGTCCTCCGGCGCGGACGCGGTGGCGCAGGACCGTCCCGGGCCCGTGTTGCTGGTCCCGGGGTACGGCGGCGGGACCGGCGGGCTGCGGGTGCTGGCGGCCCGGCTGCGGGGCGCGGGCCGGGAGGCGGCCGTGGTGGAGATGCCCGGCGACGGCACCGGCGACCTGCGCGAGCAGGCCCGGGTGCTGGACCGCCGGGTGACCGAGGCGCTGCGCGGCGGCGCGCCGTCGGTGGACGTGGTGGCGCACTCGGCGGGCGGCGTCGTGGCGCGCCTGTGGGTGCGCGAGCACGACGGCGCCGGCAAGGCGCGGCGGATCGTCACGCTCGGGTCGCCGCACCAGGGCGCGGACCTGGCGGCGGCCGGGTCGGCGCTGGCGCCGGGCGCCTGCCCGGAGGCGTGCCGCCAGCTCGTGCCCGGCAGCGGCCTGCTGCGGGAGCTGGGGGACCGCGCGCCCGACCCGCCCCGCTGGGTCTCGGTGTGGACCGACGACGACGAGACCGTGCGGCCCGAGGCGTCGCGGCTGCCGGGGGCGACCGGGGTGGGCGTCCAGGAGGTGTGCCCGAACGCGCGGGTCGGCCACACCGGGCTCCCGGCCGACCCGCTGGTCACCGCGATCGTCACGCGGGCGCTGGACGCGGGGCCGCCGTCGCGGCCCGGGCGCGGCGACTGCGGGGCGCCGCGCGGGTGACGGTCAGCTCGTGACGTCGCGGGTGGCGAAGTTCGCCCAGGCGGCGGCCAGGAACACCAGCACGTACACGGCCTGGAGCGCCAGGCCGCGTTCGATGTCGCGCCACAGGATCGGGTCGCGGAAGAAGTCCACCCACGCCAGCCAGTAGCGGGTCAGCAGGTAGGGGCGGACCGACGCGGCGGCGTCCAGCGTCACCAGCACCTGGCTGGTGATCAGCGCGGCGAGCGCGCCGAGCGCCGCGCCCAGCGCCGAGTCGGTCAGCGTGGACAGGAACAGCGCGATCGCGCCGACGCCCAGCATGCACACCCCGACGTAGAGCATGGTCGCCGCGACCCGCAGCAGCAGCTCGGTGCGGGTCAGCGACGTCCCCGACACCGAGCTGAGCAGGTCCTGCCCGGCCAGGGCCTCCGCGGGCGCGTCGCCGAGCATCGTCACGCCCATCGCGTACGACGTCACCACGATCAGGACGACCGCCAGCAGCACGTAGGCGACCAGCGCGACCAGCTTGGCCACCAGCAGCCGGGTCCGGCCGACCGGCCGCACCAGCAGGTAGCGCAGCATGCCCGCGCCCGCCTCGCCCGCGACCGAGTCGCCGCCGACCACCGCGACCGACACCGGCAGGAACAGCGGCAGCACCATCGCCAGTGCCGCGGCCGGGTAGAGCTGCCCGCTGGAGAGGACGGCCGACAGGAACGCCGGGCCCTCGCCGGGGCGCGGCGCGATCTCGGTGACGCCGAGGAACACCGCCACGATCGCCGGGAGCCCGCACAGCAGCAGCAGCGACACCCAGGTGCGGGGCCGCCGCACCAGCTTCACCAGCTCGGTCGTGATCATCGTTGCGGCTCCCGGTCGAGCCGGTCGGAGCCGGTGCCGGTGAGGTTCAGGACGACCTCCTCCAGGGAGCGTCGCTGCGCTCCGATCTCGGTGACGCGCAGGCCTTCGGTGACGAGCAGGGTGTTGAGCTCGGCGGCGTCGGCGGCGCGGACCAGCAGCCGGTCGCCGTCGCGGTGCTCGACCCGGCCGTCCAGCAGGTCGGCGGCCTTGTCGGCGTCGGGGGAGCGGACGGCGACCCGGCCGGTGGGGGAGCGGATCTCCGCCAGGTCGGACTGGAGGACCAGCCGCCCCCGGTCCATCACGCCGACGCGGGTGCACAGCTCCTCGACCTCGGCGAGCAGGTGGCTGCACAGCAGGATCGTGGTGCCGTCCGCGTTGAGGTCGGCGAGCAGGTCGCGGATCTCTCGGATGCCCTGGGGGTCCAGGCCGTTGGTGGGCTCGTCGAGGACCAGCAGCCGGGGGCGGCGCAGCAGCGCGGCGGCCAGGCCGAGCCGCTGCCGCATGCCCAGGGAGTAGGCGCGGACGGGACGCTCGTCGACGCCGGACAGCCCGACGCGCTCCAGGGCCTCCTCGATCCGGTGGCGGCGGTCGCGGCGGGCGCCGCCGGGCCCGGCGGCGTCGAGCAGGCGCAGGTTGGCGCGGCCCGACAGGTGCCGGTAGGCCCCCGGCCCCTCCACCAGCGCGCCGACCCGCGGCAGCACCCGGCCGAGGCGGCGCGGGACCGGCTCGCCCAGCACCTCGATCTCGCCGGAGGTGGCGTAGACGAGGCCGAGCAGCATCCGGACCAGGGTGGTCTTGCCGGACCCGTTGGGGCCGAGCAGCCCGTACCGGTCGCCCTCCCCGACGTCCAGATCGACCCCGTCCACCGCCGTGACCCGGCCGAAGCGCTTGGTCAGCGCCCGTGTGACGATCATGGATAGAGCTCCCGGGCCACGGCGGTCAGCCGGTCCTGGCCGACCGCCCCGATGATCAGGAACGTGGGCTCGCCGCCCCAGTTGCGCACCAGCATCGCGTTGAGCAGCGACGACCGCAGCAGCAGCGCCACGGTGCCGCGCTGGATCCGGATCTCCGGCGCGCCCGCCTGGAGCGCCGCCTGGTACACCCGCCCGCCGTACATGCCGGGCAGCGGCGCCACCAGGAACGACGCGAACCCGTCCCGGTAGGCGCGCAGGCTGGCGACCGACGGCGTGGAGTCCAGCGCGGGACGTCCGGCGAGGGTGTCGGGCAGCCGGCGGTCGCTGCGGTAGGCGATCCGGGTCAGCAGGTCGGGCGCGGCGACGCTGACCGTCCGCAGGTGCGGCCGCGGGGTGGGGGAGACCGCGCCGCGGTCCGGGCGGCGCAGCTCCAGGTCCAGGAAGCGGCTGGTCAGCGCGGGCCGTCCGGTTCCCCGCGGGGTGATCCGCGTCTCCAGGGGGAAGCCGGTGCGCGGGTCGGCCCACACCTCCAGCGTCCCGATCGTGGTGCCCGGGTCGGCCGGGGTGACGCGCAGCCCGGCGGCGGCGCGGCCCGCGACGCGGCGGGCGGGCAGCGCGGTGACCCGGTCGCCGCTCCCGGCCAGCGCCAGCAGGCGGCGGGCCAGCGCGGGCGGGGTGAGGTCGGTGGCGTTGGGCAGCCGGACGGCGGGGTCGCCGCGGACCTTGGTGAGCAGTTCGCGTTCGTGGTCCCAGATGGTCAGCTCCCCGGGGGTCTGCTGGAAGCCGCGTTCCCCGGCGGGCTGGAGCAGCGCCACCCGCCAGCGGCGCGGCTCCTCGAACCAGACGCGGATCCGGTTGGTGCCGCCGAGCAGCCCGGTGGCGTCCTCCAGGCCGGGCAGCGTGGGCAGCCCGAGCGTTCCGCGGGTCTCGACCAGGCCCTCGTGGGGGGCGGCCGACGCGGCGCGGACCAGGGCGCGCAGGCGGTCCGGCGCGGGGGCGGGCGCGCCGACCGGCCAGGCGGCGACGGTGACGGGGACCGCGACGAGCGCCGCGACGAGGGCGGCGACGACGAGCCATCGCCGCCGCGCCTCGCCTCGAACCACGCTCACCTTTGCCACCGTACGTGCCGAACGCCGCGGTACGTCAGTCCCCGCCCGGCGGCTCCCGTCCGTCAGCCCCCGTACGTCAGCCCGTGCCCGAAGGGGAAGTGCCCGGCGATCGTCACCGGCAGCCGCCCGCCGGGCCGCCGCCCGAACAGCACCTCGGCGGTCGTGCGGTGCATGGTCAGGTTGATCCGCTGGGCGCGCGCGGTGGTCGCGTAGCTCGCCACGTACGCCTTGACCCTCGGGTAGGCCGCGTAGTCGTAGGGCAGTCCGGTGGCGACGGCGGCGACGGGCCTGCCGGTGGCCAGCAGGGCGTCCACGAGCCTGGCCTGTCCGGCGGGCAGCGGGCCGGAGGAGTAGGTGGCGACGACGACGCGGTCGGCCTCCCTCGCCCGCCGCACGGCCTCGGCGATCTCGGCGTCGGTCGGGTTGACGGTGGACGCCTGCCAGCTCGTCACGGGGCCGGACGCGACGGCGTCCACGGCGTTCGCGAGCTGCTCGGTCTGCGCGACCCCGGCGACCAGGGTGCGCTTGGTGTCGCGCGCGTCGAAGGGGAGCACCCGGCCCTCGTTCTTGACCAGGGTGGTCGCGGCCCGGCCGAGTTCGGCGGCGCGGTGCCGGAACGCGGCGTTGCCCGCGACGCGTTCGGCCAGCGCGGGGCTGACGTAGCGGTTCTTGACGTTGGCGCACTTGAGGCTGAGGACGCGCAGCACCGACTCGTCCACGCGCCGGCGGGGCAGCTCCCCGGAGCGGACCGCGTCCAGCAGCGCGTCCACGGCGTCCACCTGCGTCTGGTGCTCGCCGGTGGACATCACCACGTCCGCGCCCGCCCTGACGGCCATGACGGTCGCCTCGCGGGTGCCCCAGTTCTTGTCGATGGCGTCCATGTCCATGCCGTCGGTGACGATCAGCCCCCGGAACCCCATCTCCCGCCGCAGCAGCCCGGTGAGGACCTTGGGCGACAGGGTGGCGGGCAGGTCGGGGTCGATCGCCTTGACCACCACGTGCGCCGTCATGATCGCCTCGGCCCCGGCGTCGACGGCGGCCCGGAACGGCGGCAGGTGGACGCGTTCGAGGGTGGCCCGGTCGTACTCCACGGCCGGGAGGTCGAGGTGGCTGTCGTTGCGGGTGTCGCCGTGGCCGGGGAAGTGCTTGGGCGTGGCGACGACCCCGGCGTCGCGGTAGGCGCGGACCTGCGTGTCCACCAGGTCGCGCACCAGGCCGGTCCGCTCCCCGAACGACCGAACGCCGATGATCGGGTTGGCGGGGTTGGTGTTGACGTCGGCGACCGGCGCGTAGTTCCAGTGGAAGCCCATCGCGCGGGCCTCGGCGGCGGTGACGCGGGCGGCGTCCCGGGCCAGGCGCGGGTCGCGGGCCGCGCCGAGTCCCATCGCGTTCGGCAGCGGGGTGGTGCCCTCGCGCACGTTGTGCGTGGTGCCGAACTCGAAGTCGCCCGACACCAGCAGCGGCAGGCCGGGCCGCGTCCCGGCGGCCCAGCGCTGCACCTGGTTGGAGTACCGGGCGGCGAGCCCCGGCGTGCGGGGCTCGGAGGTGATCACCGAGCCGATCTTCAGGTCCTGGATCGCCCGGCGGGTCTGCTCGTTCGGCATCCCGTCGGGGCCGTCGTGGGTGACCGCCATGACCATCTGCCCGACCTTCTCGGCGTCGGTCATCCGGGCGAGCCGCGCCCGGGGGTCGCAGCGGTCGCCGCCAGCCTGCGCGTGCGCGGCGGCGGGGGCCAGGGGCAGGCCGAGTGCCGCCGTCAGAAGGGTCGCCGTCAGCCGGTTCCGCATCGCGCCTCCTTCGGAGATCATCTCTGGTCCAGACCAGTACGGACCGGCCTCCGGGTCAACGGGCGGAACCTGCCAAGATCGGCCCTCGGGTTCGGCAGGCCCGGACGTCTCCGGCAGGTGGCGCGGGGTGCGCCCGGCGCGTGGGGCGCACCCCGCGGGGTCAGGCGGCGCGGCCGGCGGCGGAGGCCATGCCGAGCCAGGTGTGCGGGTTGCCCTCCCAGCACCAGCCGAGCTTGGGGGCGTTCTGGCTGATCCACAGCGCCGGGACGCGGCGGTCGCCGCAGCGGGAGCCGCCCAGCGAGAAGCACTTGTTCTTGGCCAGCACCGCCGGGAACTGCGTGACCAGCGCGAGGCCCTCCTCCATGGTGAGCAGCGTGCGGCCCCGGTCCGCGATGACGGCCATGGCGTCGTTGGGCACCGCGCCGCAGAACTCCTCGCCCCGGTCCACGTCGAACAGCAGGTAGGCGCGGGGGGCGGGCGGTTCGGCCTCCTTGGTGGAGACGAAACGCTCGATGTCCCCCTCCTTGTAGTGGCGGTCGATGACCCCCGGCTTGGTCCGGCGCGGGAGCGCGGTGCGGGCGACCATCTCCTCGACCGGCACGACCTCGCGGGTGACGACCACCAGGAACGGCACCCGCCCCTCCTCGGGCGGGCTCATCGCGTCGGCGCGCTTCTCGGCGGAGGCCCGGAGCGGCGCGAGGAGTTCGGCGAACGCCTCGTCGGCCATCCCGGCCAGCGCGGGATACCCCTTGCCGACGAGCACCGAGACCTGCCGGTCGAACTCGCTCCCCGCGTCGAAGCCGCCCGCGGCGGCGGTGTCGTTGGTGCCGGTCGTGCCGGTCGTGCCGGTCGCGCCGGTCGCGCCGGTCGCGCCGGTCGCGCCGGGCGCGCCGGTCGTGTCGGTCGTGGGGGTGGCGGTCATCTCGGGCTCCTCGCGGGACGTCGGGACGGGGGCGGCGATCGGCTGCTGGGGCAACGGGCCTCTCTTCCGGTAGGTGACGGTCACTAACTCCGTACAACATACGGAGAAACGGTCCGCATTCCCAGCGGCGATGTCCCGCGGAGGTCACAATTAGGCCAAATGGTGCGAAGCTGGAGGTCTCATCCCTTCCTGGGAGTCCTCATGACCGTCTCCGACCCGTCGCCGGCCCGGAAGCCCGCGCCGCGCCGTCTCGTCCGCACCTCCGACGGGGACACGCCCGTCGTCGAGCAGCCCATCCGCATGGTGTCGGTGGACACGCCCGAGAAGGCCGGGTACGCCGGGGCACCGCCCGCCGCGCAGGCCGTCCTCGACCGCTGCCGCCAGCGCCTCACCGACGGCACCTACGGCGCGGCCCTGCCCGACGAACTCCGCGACCACCTGCTGGAACGCCTCACCCCCGACGCCGCCCACCGCCACATCACCGCCGGGGAGCGCGCCAGCGCCGAGTTCGACCGGCTGCTGGACCGCCGCCTGGCCCGGCCCGGCGGGGAACGCCGCCGCGTCGCCGTGCTGCCCGCCGGAGAGAAGATCGACCGCTACGGGCGGCTGCTGGCGTACCTGTCCCCCTGGTTCGCGGGCGGGCCGAACGACCCCGTGCCGCCCCGCGACGCCCCCGAACGCCGCACGTTCAACCTCGACATGGTCGCCTCCGGCTGGGGCGCGCTGTTCCTCGTCCACCCGTCGCTGCCGTCCGCGCCCGACCTGCGGCTGCTGCTGCGCGACGCCGACGCGGCCTGGACGGAGCGGCGCGGCATGTGGGCCGAGTTCGGCGCGGACGTGCTGCTGGCCTACGAGTTCCGGGCGTGCGTGAAGCTCGGCGTCCGGAACCTGCCCGACCCCAAGGCGACCGTCGCGTCCGCGTTCCAGCGCATCTGCGTGGACCTGCGCGACCGCAGCGTGGTGGGGCCGTTCGGCTACCACCGGGTGCCGCCGTCACAACGCCTGTGGATCTGGCCGGAAGACTACGAACAAGCCCGCGACGACCTGGAACTGCCGGGCCGGTCCGCATAGCTCGCGCGGCCGCGGCGAGCGTGGGTCGGTTCTCAGTGGCGGTTGCGGGGCAGTAGGAGGGCCGCGGCTGTGGTGGTCGCCAGCAGGGCGGCTGCGACGCACAGGGTGATCCGCAGTCCCATCACGAAATCGCCTCGGCCCGCGACCAGGGTTCCGAAGACGGCCACGGCGAGCGCGCCGCCCGTCTGCCGGAAGGAGTTCAGGACCCCGGCGGCCATTCCGGCCCGGTCGGCGGCGATGTCGTTCAGCAGGACGGTGGTCAGGGAGGGGATGGCGAAGCCCAGGCCGAGCCCGGCCGGGACGAGCATCATCGCGATCACCGGCCTGCCGGTCCCCTCGTCCACCCAGAGCAGGCCGACCATCGTCAGCGCGCAGACCGCCTGGCCGACGGCGATCGGCACCCGTGGCCCGAAGCGCGCCGCCGCCCTGGCCGAGGCCAGGTTGGCTCCGGCGATCACGGCCGTCATCGGCAGGAACATCAGCCCCGCGGCCATGGCGGACAGGCGCAGGACGTCCTGGAAGAACAGGCTCAGCACGAACACCAGCCCGTAGAAGGCGGCGTTGACGACGAAGCCGATCACGACCGAGAGCGTCACCGTGCGCGAACGGAAGAGGCCGAGCGGGACCATCGGCGCGGCGGTGCGCGCCTCGATCGCGACGAACGCGGCCGTCGCCGCCGCGGCGAGCCCCAGGCAGCCCAGCACCACGGGCTCGCCGAAGCCGTTCTCGCCGCCGTCGATCACCGCGAAGGTGAGCGCCACCAGCGCGACGACCGCCGCGAGCTGGCCGTAGGGGTCCAGCGGTCCGGCCCGGCGCGGCGAGCGTTCGGCGCGGGCCAGCACCGCGAGGGCGGCGACGCCGACGGGCAGGTTGACGGCGAAGATCGCCCGCCAGCCCAGGGTGCCGGACAGCGCCCCGCCGACCACCGGGCCGGCGGCGACCGCGACGGCTCCGCCGACGGTCCACAGCGCGATGGCCCGCGCCCGCCGGCCCGCGTCGGGGAACGCCTGCCGGACGAGGGCCAGCGAGGACGGCAGCATGATCGCCGCCGCGCCCCCCTGGAGCAGCCGGGCGGCGATCAGCTCGCCCAGCCCCGGCGCCAGCCCGCAGGCCGCCGAGGCGACGGTGAAGACCGCGACGCCGACGCCGAACGCGCGGCTCGCCCCGATCCGGTCGGAGAGCGCGCCGGCGGAGAGCAGGAGCGCGGCGAACATCAGCGTGTAGGCGTCCACGATCCACTGGAGGCCCGCCGTGCCGCCGCCGAAGGCGCGCCCGATCTCGGGCAGCGCCACGTTCACCGCCATGGCGTCGAGGTTGAGCAGGAAGATGCCCATGAACGCGGTCGCCAGGACCAGCTTCGGTGCGGCCGTGCGTCGCCGCGCGTCCCGTGACGCGCGGCCCGGTGCGAGAGTGCTCATCCGTCCAGGCTGGTGAGACCCGCGGGGATGGGACAGACCGCGCTCTTCCGGGGCGCGCCACAGGGGGGTGTGACAGGGCCAGGCTCCGGGCCGGAACCATGGTCCCCCCGCTGGCAAGATGGTGGTATGACCGAGTTCGGGAGGTTCCTGCGGGCGCGCCGCGGCGGTGTCCGTCCGGCCGACGTCGGGCTGCCCGCCGGAACCGGCACGCGCCGCACGCCGGGCCTGCGCCGGGAGGAGGTGGCGGCGCTGGCCGGGGTGAGCATCGACTACTACGTGCGGCTGGAACGCGGCAAGGAGACCCGTCCGAGCCCCTCCGTGGTCGACGCGCTGGCCGACGCGCTCCGCCTCGACGCCGAGGAGCGGGACTTCCTGCGCGAACTGGCGGCGCGCGCGGCGCGGCAGGCCCCCGAACCCCGTCCCCTGCCCTCGCGGCGGGTCCGCCCCACCGTCCAGCGGCTCCTGGAGACGCTCCGGCCCAACCCGGCGTACGTCGTGAGCCGCACCAACGACCTGCTGGCCGCCAACCCCGCCGGGCTGCGGCTGCTCCACGGCATCACCGACTGGCCGGAACGGCAGCGCAACACCGTCCGCTACACCTTCCTGCACCCGGCGGCCCGCGGGCTGTGGGTGGACTGGGAGCGGAAGGCCGTGGGGTGCGTCGCCCAGCTGCGGGCGATCGCCGGCACCGACCCGGACGCCCCGGACCTCGCCTCGCTGGTGGGCGAGCTGATCGTCAAGAGCCCCGACTTCGCCCGGCTCTGGGAGCGGTACGAGGTGCGCACGATCGGCGACGGCGAGAAGACCCTCCGGCACCCGGAGGTCGGCACGATGACGCTCTCGCACGAGGGGATGACCCTGAACCGCGCGCAGGGCCAGCGCCTCGTCGTCTACATGGCGCCCCCCGGCAGCCCGGACCACGACGCGATGACGCTCCTCGACCTCGCCGCCTCCGACGAGGCGGCGCCCGTCCCCCTTCCCGGCGGCGGGCGCCCTGAACCGTCCACGCCCGCGGGTGAGACACCTGGGACGCGGGGTACAGATGAGGTGTGGGCGGCGTCCCGTCGCGGGCCCGGTGCCAAGCCGTGATCATCCCACCGGGCACGGCCGGACGCCCCCACCACCACCGTGCCGTCAGGGGCGTCAGGGTCGTCAGGGTCGTCAGGCCAGCCAGTCGCCGTCGCGCATCAGGTCGCGTCCGGACAGCTCGTTCTCCTCGCGCCAGGCCTGGACACGGCGCGGGGTGACGCGGAACCAGCGGTAGGACGAGGTCAGCGTGCGCGGGTCGAAGCCGGTGCGCGCGGCGAACCGGTCGCCCTGCTCCGGCGGCAGCGCGCCGATCTCCAGGACCTCCACCTCGCCCTCGATCATGATCACGTCGCGGGTGGGGCCCAGCCCCAGCCGGACGGTCCGGGCGGCGGCCAGGTTCCGGCCGGTCGGGCTGTTCGCCGAGGTGGCCAGCAGCAGGGCCGCGCCGTCCCAGTCGAACGACAGCGGCACCAGGTACGGCACGCCGTCCGGCGAGGCGCTGGCCACCCAGACGTCGACGTCGTGGGCGAGCCGGTGCTCGGTGTCGCGGCGGCGCCGGGCGCGGGAACGTGGGGCGGCGTCCGCCGCCGTGTCCGCCGCCGTGTCCGCCGCCGTGTCCGCCGCCGTGTCCGCCGCCGTGTCCGCCGCCGTGTCCGCCGCCGTGTCCATCGCCGCGGTCTCCGCCGGGCCGGGCCCCGGCCGCGGCACGGTCCCGGCTCCCTGGGGTGAAGGTCCGGTCATGGTCACTCCTCGGGTCGTGGGCGCGCTCGGCCCGGCGCGTCCCGCCGGGCCCGATCGCCGTGGTCACAGCCTCTCCCGCCCGGGGCGCGGCCCACATCCGTGTGGATCACGGAGAGCACCACGGATAATGGGTCGGTGTCCAGTCCGGTGGTCTCGGCTCGGGAAGCCGAGGTGTTGGCGCTCCTCGGGGAGCACCTCAGCAACGCGGAGATCGCCGCGCGGCTGTCCATCTCCGTGCGCACGGTCGAGTCGCACGTCTCCTCGCTGCTGCGCAAGCTGGAGGTGCCGGACCGGCGGGCGCTGTCCCGGTGCGCGGCCGAGGCCGCCCGTGCCGAGCGGCCGCGCCCGGCGCCCGCCCTCCCGGCGCCGCTGACGACGTTCGTCGGGCGGGTGCGGGAACGCGGGGAGCTGGCCGGGGCGGTGAAGGCGCACCGGCAGGTGACCGCGGTCGGCCCGGGCGGGGTGGGCAAGACCCGGCTCGCGCTGGCGGTGGCGGAGGAGACGGCCGCCGACTTCGCCGACGGGGTGTGGTTCGTCGACCTGGTCCCGGTCACCGATCCGGGACGGGTGGGGGCGGCGGTCGCGGCGGCCGTGGGCGTGGGCGAGCAGCCCGGGCGCGGCATCGACGACGCGGTGCTGGCGACGCTGGCGGACCGCCGGGCGCTGCTGGTGCTGGACAACTGCGAGCACGTGCGCGACGGGGTGGCGCCGTTCCTGGAACGGCTGCTGGCGGCCTGCCCGCGGCTGCGGGTGCTCGCGACGAGCCGGGCCCGGCTGATGGTGCCGTTCGAGCGGGTCTTCCCGGTCCCGCCGCTGTCGCGGGCCGGCGGCGACGAGTCGGAGGCCGCGGCCCTGTTCGTCGACCGGGCCGAGGCGGTCGGCTGGCCGCCGGACCCGATGGCGCGCGACCAGGTCGCGGCGGTCTGCGAACGGCTCGACGGCGTGGCGCTGGCGATCGAGCTGGCGGCGGCGCGGCTGCCCACGCTCGGGCTGGACGGCCTCACGGCCGGGCTCTCCGACCAGCTCCGGATCCTCGCCGGCGGGCCCCGCGCCGACGACCGGCACCGGTCGGTGCGGGCGGTGCTGGACTGGAGCCACGACCTGCTGGACCCGCGGGACCGGGCGCTGCTGCGGCGGGTGTCGGCGTTCGTCGCGCCGTTCACCGCCGACGCGGCCGCGGAGGTGGCCGGGTTCGCCCCGCTGGACCCGGTCGCGGTCGCGGACGGGCTGGGCAGGCTCGCCGAGCAGAGCCTGCTCGTCGTGACGCCGTCCGCGACGGGCACCCGGTACCGGGCCCTGGAGACCATCCGCCAGTACGGCGCCGAACGCCTCGACGGCGCGGGCGAGGCGGCGGACGTCCGCTCCCGGCACCTGGACTGGTGCCTGGCCGCCGCGACCGCCCTCGCCGGCGCCGGGGGCGCGGACTGGCGGGGCCGGTTCGACGCGGTGGCCGACGACCTGCGGGCCGCCCTCGCCTGGGCCGCCGACCGGCCGGAACGGCGCGCGGACGCGTACCGGCTCGCCCTGTCGATGGCCGGGCCGGCCTTCACCCGCACCCTGCTCGGCGAGGCCCAGCAGCGGTACGAGCAGGCGGCGGCGCTCGCCGGTGACGCCGCCGCGAGCGCCGCCGCGCTGCGGCACGCCGCCGGGGTGGCCGGGTGCCGGAGGCTCGGCGACGACATGTTCCGCCTGCACCGCGCCGCCGCGGAGGCCGCCCGCCGGGCCGGGGACGCCGCCGGCACGGCCCGCGACCTGGCGACCGCCGCCACCGTCGCGTACCGCTTCTCGACCTCGTTCACGCGGGTCCCTCCCGTGGCGGAGACGACCGCCATGCTCGCGACGGCGCGCGAGCTGTCCGGCGGTGACCCGGCGGCCGTGGCGGCGGTCGCGCTGGCCGAGGCGGCGGTGGTCGCGGACGCGTTCGGCGCCGTCCAGGGAAGCACCGGCAAGACCGCCCGGGAGTCGGTCGAGTACGCCGAACGGGCGGTCGCGCTGGCCCGGCGCGTGGGCGACCCGGTGGCGGAGTCCGCCGCGCTCGACGCGCTCTCCGCCGCCCAGAGCTGGACCGGCGCGTCCTTCGACACCGCAGCCACCGCCCGGCTGCGGATCGACCCGCTGACCGCGCTGCCGCCCACCCCCGCCGCCACGCACGAGCTGGTGGACGCCCTCAACGTGGCCACCGCGACCGCGCTCGGCGTGGGCCGGCTGCCGGAGGCCCGCCGGTGGGGCGGGCGGCTCGCCGATCATCCGCTGCTGGCCGAGGCGGGCGACCACGCCACGGCCTGGCTGCTGGTCGCGGACGCGTTCGGCGGCGACGTCGACGGGGTGCTCGCCGGCGGCGTGCGGTTCCTCGACGCCTGGGAGCACGGCGGCCGCCCGCGGTCGCTCGCCCTCGGCGCCGCCGCCGCGGCGGTCGCGATGGCCCACGGCCTCCGCGGCGACCACGAAGCCCGGGCGTCGTGGCTCGCGGTCGTCGACCGGGCGGACACCACACCCGAGCACCGCCACGGCTACGGCGCGATCTTCGACGCCATGGTCCTGCTGCACCACGGGGACGCGGAGGCGGCGGCCGGGCGGGTCGCGCCGGAGCCGGACCGGGTGTGGAAGTGGGTCTGCTGGGTCTGGCTGCACTGGTACGTGGCGCTCCGCGCGGAGACGGCGGTGCTCGCCGGGCACCCGGACGCCCGGGACCGGATCGACGCCGCCCGCGCCACGGTCGCCGGGAACCCGGTCGCCACCGCCCAGGTGGACCGGGCGGAGGCGCTGCTCGACGGCGACCTGCCGCGCCTGCTGGCCGCCGCGGAGGCGTTCGACGCGGCCGGCTGCCGCTACCAGTGGGCGCGCACGCTCGTGCTCGCCGGGGGCGAGCACGCCGCCACCGGCGGGACCGCGCTCGCCGACCTCGGCCTCGCGCCCATGACCGTCCGGTAGCCGCGGGAGGCGCTCAGCGGCGCAGGGCGGTCTCCCGTTCCATGTGCGACAGCTTCTCGGGGTTGCGCACGGCGTAGAGCCCGGTGACGAGGCCGTCGTCCACGCGCAGCGCCAGGACCGTGTCGACCTTGCCGTCGCGCCGCAGGACCAGCGCCGGGTGGCCGTTGACCTGCGCCGGTCGCAGCGACATCGCGGCGTCGAGTCCGCGCAGCACGGCGGCCACGCGGTCGGCCCCCACGATGGGCACCGGCGCGGCCCGCACGACCCCGCCGCCGTCGGTCAGCAGGACGACGTCCGGCGCGAGCCTGTCGAGCAGTTCTCGCAGGTCGCCGGTTTCGATCGCCCGCTGGAACGCCGTGAGCGCCTCGCGGGTGTCGGCCGCGGAGACGGCCTCGCGCGGTCGGCGCGCCGCGACGTGGGCGCGAGCCCGGTGGGCGATCTGGCGGACCGCGGCGGGGCTCTTGTCGACGGCCTGGGCGATCTCGTCGTAGCCGAAGTCGAACACCTCGCGCAGGACGAACACCGCCCGCTCGGTCGGGGTGAGGGTCTCCAGTACCAGCAGCATCGCCATCGAGACGTTGTCGGCCAGCTCCACGTCCTCGGCCACGTCGGGCGTGGTCAGCAGCGGCTCGGGCAGCCAGGGGCCCAGGTAGGACTCCTTGCGGCGGCCCAGGGTCCGCAGCCGCATCAGCGCCTGGCGGGTGGTGACCTGCACCAGGTAGGCCCGCTGGTCCCGCACGGTGGCCAGGTCCACGTCCGCCCAGCGCAACCAGGTCTCCTGGAGGACGTCCTCGGCGTCGGCGGCCGAGCCGAGCATCTCGTAGGCCACGGTGAACAGCAGATTGCGGTGGGCCACGAACGCCTCGGTGGCGGCGCCCATGGAATCGCCCTCGCTCATGCCCGGCTCCCGCCCGTTGGTTCCCGACCGTGTCACACGCACAAGATGCCGGTGCCTCCCGCGCTGTGACACCCGCGGCCGGTGACGTGGGCCACACGAGCGCGCTGTCGCGGGCGCCGGGGCACCGGCATCTCCTGCTCGCCGGGACGCCGCGCGGACGGTCGGCAAGCGACCTCGCCTTCGGGGCGGACTCAGCCGCGCAGCCGTACCGGCAGGGCGGTCAGCCTGCTTCCCTGGATGCCGCCGAAGTCGGTCTGCCGGAGTTCGCCGTAGGGGACGGCGAGGCGGGCGTGGGGGAAGTCGGTGCGCAGGACGTTCACGACCGCCCCCAGCTCCAGCAGGGCGAGCTGCGCGCCGGTGCAGTAGTGGGGGCCCGCGCCGAAGGTGAGGTCCGGCCCGGTCGGCCGGCCGGGGTCGGTGTTGATGCCCTGGATGTCGATGAGGACGGGCGAGCGCGCGGGCAGCCGCAGGCCGCCGAGGTCGATCTCGTCGGAGGTGAAGCGCCACAGGGAGAAGGGCGCCGGCGCGTGCCTGCGCAGCGTGTCCCGCACGAGATCCTCGACCGCGTCCTCGTCCCGCGCGGCGGGGCCGGTGCCGAGCACGCGCGCGAGCAGGAAGCCCAGCGCGGGGTCGGTGGTCAGCTGCCCGGCGTAGATCAGGGTGAAGAGCAGGTAGTGCAGCTGGGGCTCGGTGAACTCCTCGGGGATCCGGTCGCGCAGCTCGACGGCGAGGCCGTGCCGGCCCTCCGCCAGCGCGGCGGCGGCCAGGTCCCCGAAGGAGGCCATCGCCGCGCCGACCTCGCCCGGGTCACTGCTGTACATGCCCCGGCAGGCAGCGATGGCCTGGTCGATGCGGTCGAGCGGTACGCCGAGCACGTCGCAGACCACGGTGAGCGGGAACCGGGTGGTGAAGTCGGCCGCCAGGTCGACCGTTCCGCCGGTGTCGGCGAGGGGGGTGAGCAGGTCGCGGGCGAGCGCGGTGACGCGTTCGGTGTAGCCGTTGATCCGCCGGGCCGTGAAGAGCGGGGCGTGCGCCCGGCGCAGGCGGGTGTGCGCCGGGCCGTCGGTGGTGGTGAGCGACGGCTGGGCGGCGGCGGTCGGTTCGAGCGCGGCGGCGCGCGGGTCCCAGCCGGCCGGCGCGTGGGCGGGGTCCTTGACGATGCGGGGATGGACGAGGGCCTCGCGGGCGAGGGCGTCGTCGGTGATGATCCACGCCGGGCCGCCGGCCGGGGCCTCGACCCGGACGATGGGCCCGGCGGCGCGCAGGGCGGCGCGGGCGGGATGGGGTTCGGTGATCGCGCGGGTGGTGACGGCGAACGGATCGAGGGCGGCGTCGGGCGTGGCGGTCATCGGTTCTCCCGAGGGGCGGCCGGAAGGGGGACGGTTATGCTGCGTCACGCAGAATCTGCGTAACGCAGCAAACATAGCCGAAGTATCTGCGTGGCGCAGCAAAAATTCTTCCGGTCGCGCTGTGCCCCTACCGGGGGTCCTCGGTGGTGGAGGAGCAGGCGCCGGAGGCGCGGAAGGGCTCGGCGAGCTGGGCCAGGTAGCGCGCCGGGTAGTGGGGTTTGGCGGCCATGCCCAGGTCGTCGGAGGTGAAGCGGCGGGCCGGGTCGTAGGAGTAGGTGCGCAGGGCGTGGTCCCAGATCAGGGTGAACAGGCCGAAGTTGACGTCTCCGACGCCCGCCCATTTGAGGTGGTGGAAGCGGTGTCCCTCGTTGAGCGCCAGGACGTGTTTGAACGGGCCGACGCGGTAGTCGGCGTTGGAGTGCTGCAACAGCAGTTGCACCGCCACCGCCAGGGCGAGCACCGAGGCGACCCGGACGGGCAGGCCGACC
The DNA here is from genome assembly GCF_001552175.1 of Actinomadura kijaniata NBRC 14229. Lineage (GTDB taxonomy): Bacteria > Actinomycetota > Actinomycetes > Streptosporangiales > Streptosporangiaceae > Spirillospora > Spirillospora kijaniata. The sequence goes on along the minus strand of NZ_BCQR01000001.1, from coordinate 69,159 downwards.
AGCAGCAGCGGGGTGACCCCGGCGGTCATCTCGGCGGTCTGGTGCAGGGGGTGCTTCATCAGGCCGTTGAGGCCGTAGAAGCGCTTCACGCTGTGGTGGACGGCGTGGAAGCGCCACAGCACGCCGATCTTGTGGCTGGCGTAGTGGACCAGGGTGATCCCGGCGTCGGCGGCCAGGACCGCCAGCAGCACCTGGGCCCACAGCGGCCAGGAGTGCGGCCACCGGTCGGCCGTCGGCACCGTGGCGGCCAGGACGGGGATGGCGGCGACGCTCGCCAGGACGAGGGTCTCGTTGACCAGGGAGTGGGCGGTGTCGCGGCCGCCGTCGTCCAGCGAACGGTTCCAGTCGGGTTCGTAGGGCAGCAGCCGTTCGGCGGCGAACGACGCGGCCACGGCGACCGCGAGCAATGCCAGCAGCCACAGCTTGCCGAGCCCGTCGGTGATTCCGGCGGCGGTGAGCGCGATGGCGGCGCCGTTGACGCCCAGCAGCATCGCCGGGGCGTACCCGTGGCGCACCACCGCGCGGGCGGCCCGCACCGGCCGCGAGGGCGCGCCGGTGGTGATCGTGGTTGTGCTCATGCCGCCAGCCTCGCCCCGGCCGGGGGAGCGGGCCTTGTACGGAGCGGCCGCGTTCGGGCCCCGTGCCCCGGCGCCTGTTTCAAAGGGCGGCCCCAGCCACGCACGCGAGCGCGCGATGCCGCGCTCGCCAGGACCTGGTCAGGTGCGAGCCCCGGGCGAGCGCCGTAGGTCAGGGCTGTGAAAAATCCCGCCATCCGGTGGCGTGCAGGGCGTGGGTGGGGGTGATGCCGAACATGGCCCGGCACACGCGGGTGAGGTGGGCGCTGTCGGTGAACCCGGCCTCGTGCGCGGCCCGGGTGAGGGTCGCGCCCCGCTGCACGGCGGCCATGGCGCGCTGGAGGCGGACCCAGCGCCGCCAGGCGGTGTAGGGCAGCCCGAGCTGCTCGGTGAACAGGTGCCGCAACCGGGTGGCCGACAGCCCCACCGCTGCGGCCGCCTCGGTCAGCGACGGGACCGCGTCCAGGGGCGGCGGGCCCGCCGGGGGAGGCGACGCCGAGTTCACCAGCGCGGCCACCGCCGGGTGCAGTTCGGCCCGCCGGGAGCCCGGTGAGGGGTCCGGCGCGACCGGGAAGGGGGCGGCGGCGACCCAGGAGGACACCTGGTGCGGGTCACCGGCGGCGCGGACGCGGGCGGTGGCGGCGGACGCGGCGCGACCGGCGGGATCCAGGTAGTGCGTCGTCCCGTACGCCCGCCCGGTGACCTCGACGGCGTGGCGGACCGCGGCCGGGATGACCGCCGCGGTCGCCCGCCGCCGTTGGCCGTCGCGGTCGACCAGGACCACGGCGCCGCTGGTGACGGCGAGGATCTGGACGGCGGCGTGGGCGTGCGCCGCCGTGCCGCCCAGACGGCCGGTGAACGACAGCACCCCCGGCTCCAGCCGGGCCGCGCCGGACCACCGGGCCCCTTCGTCGGCCGTGTGCGCTGCCATGGGCGCCGGTCCCCGTCGCCGGTCGTCGCCTACAGCCCCGCGAGGGCCGAGTTGACCGCCTTCACGTAGTCCTGGAACGCGCGGGTGCGGTTGCGCGGGTTGTTGATCCACTCCGCGTCCAGCCGTCCGTCGCGGAAGAACCGCTTGCGCTGCGCCGTGCTGATCTCCAGCTGGAGGCCCTTGCCGCGGGCGTTGCGGTTGGCGATGTTCTTCGGGTGCGTGCCCTCGATGCCGTCCGGCGGGGTGGCGACCGCGAAGCCCTTCGCGCGCAGCGCCGCCGTCACCTTCCGGGCCAGCGCCGTGTCGCGCCCGCCCACGTAGGTGACCGCCCGGTCGCCCTTGGCGGCGTGCCAGGACACGGTGTACTTCACGCCCCGCAGCAGCTTCAGCGCCTTGGGCTCGTCGAAGCGCGTGGAGGTGAGGTGCAGGGCGCTGTTGCCCCGCTTCTTCAGCCCCACGAACGAGTAGTAGGCGTCCCCGCGCCGGGCCGCCGCGTGGTCCGCCAGCTGCGTGGTCGGCGGCTCGATGCCCCCGCCGTGGACCGCGATGTGCGCGACGCGCGCGTTCCGCGGGCTCCGCAGCACGCGCCGGTAGTCGCGTCCCTCCTTCTCGCGCCGGGAGAGCTCGGCGTAGTTGCGGTACTTGTCGGCGCGCTCGGCCGCGGCCGTCCGCTGCGCGGCGACCGGCGAGGCGGAACGGTGCTCCCCGGCCGTCCCGCAGGCCGCGAGCGGCAGCGCGAGGACGAGACCGAGAACCGGAAGGGCCCTGTTCATGGAAGGCGGCTCCAGACGACGCGACGGCAAGTGATCAACAACCCTCGGCGGCGACCGCCACCCTGTCAACCTAGACTTTCCGTGCGATCGCGGGAGGAGACGTACGTGGTGGAGTTCGCGAGGCCGTGGGGAGCCGTCGGCGAGGCCGTGTTCCGTTCCCGGGTGCGCGGGTGCCTGCTGGGCGGGGCCCTGGGGGACGCCCTCGGCTATCCCGTCGAGTTCCACGGCCTCGCGCAGCTGCGGGCCGTCCACGGCCCCGGCGGGGTGGCCGGGCCGGTGCTCGCCAACGGCGGGCGGTCCGCCCTGATCAGCGACGACACCCAGATGACGCTGTTCACCGCCGAGGGACTGATCCGCGCGCACGCCCGCTTCGTCGACCACGGCGCCGACGACACCGTCGACCTCGTCCGCAACGCCCACCTGCGCTGGCTCGACACCCAGACCCACGAGCAGCCCCCCGCCGTGGAGGACGACCCGGTCCGCACCGGCTGGCTGCGGCACCAGCGGTTCCTGTACGCGCTGCGCGCCCCCGGCAACGCCTGCCTGACCGGCCTGAGGTCGGGCGTCGACCCCGGAACGGCCACGCCCCTCGGCGAGAAGGGGCCGGTCAACCCCGACTCCAAGGGGTGCGGCGGCGTGATGCGGTCGGCCCCGTTCGGGCTGGTCCACACGCCGGAACGGGCGTTCGAGCTGGCGGCCCGCAGCACCCTGTCGACCCACGGGCACCCCACCGGCTCCCTGGCGTCGGGAGCGTTCGCCGCGATCGTCGCCCACCTGATGGCGGGGGAGTCGCTGCTCGGCGCGGTCCTGCAAGCCCTCGAACTCCTGCGGGCCCATCCGTCGCACGAGGAGACCAGCCGGGCGCTGCGCGGGGCGATCGACCTGGCGGCCGAGGGGAGGCCGAGCGCCGAGAGGGTGGAGGGCCTCGGCGGCGGCTGGGTCGCCGAGGAGGCCCTGGCCATCGCCGTCCACTGCGCGCTGGCCGAGCCCGACGACGTCGCCCGCGCCCTGTCGCTGGCCGTCACCCACGGCGGCGACAGCGACTCCACCGGCGCGATCTGCGGGAACCTCCTGGGCGCGCGGCACGGCGACGCGGCGCTGCCCGCCGACTGGCTGGCCGTGCTGGAGGGCCGGGGAACGATCACCGCGCTCGCCGACGACCTCGCCGTCCAGTACTCGCCGCGCCACCCGCGCACCCGGTACTGGCGCGACCGCTACCCGGCGAGCTGACCCGTGGGCAACACGTTCACGGCGGAGGGCTCCGGCGCCGGCGACCTGTCCATGACCAACGGCGGCACGGACGCGTTCTACGACGTGCTCACCCTGGCGGCCTGCGCGATCGCCGAGACGCCGTGGGAACTGAACCTGGCGGTCGACCTCGCCGACGGGCAGCGCCACAGCCGCGGGTTCGCGGGCCACGACCTGAGCGAGTGGCCCTGGACCGGCGACTGGCGGCGGGAGAAGGCGTTCCTGCTGCGGGTCATCGACCTGGCGGAGGCGCGCCACGGCTGGGACCGCCTGGACTACGAGCCCGCCCGGGCGCCGTCCCACCTGCGCGACCTCCGCGCCATGGTCGAGGGCCTCACACCGCTGCCCATGGAACGCCCGCCCCACCGCCGGGACTGGACCTCGCCCCCGCCGCCCGGACACCTGGAACGCTGCCCCGAGCACGACGTGTTCGAGGGTCAGTTCGGCTGCCGGCTCTGCTCGGACTGGTGAAGCCACTCCTCGCGGGTGAGGGCGTACTCCACGTCCCCGTGCTCGGCGCCCTCGACGGGGTCGGGCCACTCCTCGAAGAACGTCCGCACGTACCGCAGCCCGGTCTTCTCCAGCACGCGCCGCGACCCGGTGTTGACCGTCATCGTCGTCGCCACGACCCGCCGGATCCCGAACTCGCGGAACCCCTTGTCCACGACGGCCCGCGCGCCCTCGGTCGCGTACCCCCGGCCCCAGGCGGCGCGCGCCAGCCGGTAGCCGAGCTCGGCCTCGCCGGGCCGGTCCAGCGGTCGCAGCTCGAACCAGCCGAGGAACGCCCCCGACGTCCTCTCCTCGGCGATCCACCATCCGAGCCCGCCGTGGCGTTCGTAGGCGGCCAGCATCCGCGGCAGCACCTCGCCGCGGACGACCTCCGGCGGCACGGGCCCGCCGGTGTCCAGGAACCGCCGCACCTCCGGGTCGGCGTCCAGCGCCACCAGCGCGTCCGCGTCGTCCTCGGTCACGCGCCGCAGCACGAGCCGTCCGGTCTCCAGGAAGACGCTCACATCTGCCACTCCTCCCGGCAGTACGCGTCCAGCCACTTCTCGCACGCCTCCACCGTCAGCCCCGCGTACTCGAACCGGTGGGCCCCGGTCGAGCCCAGGAACACGTCGAGCGAGTCGGCACGGGCGAAGAACCCAGTCTCCAGCTGTTCGCCCTGGGGACGCCGGTAGTGGTCGGGGAAGTAGAACTCGATCTCCTGCCAGAACGGCATCGTCTGGTTGTCGCCGCCCTGCACGACACCCATCTTCACCTCAGCCTCGTCGAGCCGGAAGCCGAGCCGCCGGTACGCCTCGACGAACACGTCCTGCGCGGGCAGCGCGTGCACGGCGATCTCGTCGAAGTCGCCCCGGTCCACCGCGTTGTCGATCTCCAGGGTGGTGCGGACGGCGACCCGCCCGCCCCGCAGCGGACGCCCCAGCACGTACGTCAGCGGCGTCTCCCACGGCACGTCGAAGTCGATCCCGTGGGCGAGGGTCTCCCCGGCCCGCAGCTCGAACGGCCCGAAGTGCCGCTCGGCGAACGCCACCGGCCGGTTCCAGCCCGTCTCGTCGCCCTCGCGGTCCTCGGCGCGCGTGACCAGCTCCAGCACCAGCCGGTCGATCCGGACGTCGGCCCCGCCGCCCTTGACGGTCACGTGGGTCTGGAGGCGGTCCCCGGGACGCACGGCGCGGTTGGCGATCACGGTCTCCACGCTCGGGGCGTTGGCGCCGAGCGACTTGAGGAACGTACGGAATGCCATGGACGGTTTCCCTCCGGAGGGGTGCACAACGGGCACCGCACTCTAACGGCCGGAAGATCGGCCGTGGAAGCCGCTCACAGGACCCTCCGGTAGGGCGCGAGACCGGCCTCGACGTCCGGGAGCGCCCCGACCGCCTCCCACTGCGCGCGCCACTCGTCGTCCCCGGCGGCGAACGCCCGCGCGAACACCCGCCCGGCCAGGCCCCGCAGCTCCTCGTCCACGGCGAACGGCACCCGTTCCAGGAGCTCCGCGGCGTCGGGGCTGTCGGTCACGCCCGGCTCGACCCGCGCGGCGACCAGGCACGCGGCGGCCACGGCCCGGTCCATGGCCGACTCGCCGGCCCGCCCGTCCAGCACCCGGCCCATGACCGCCCGCAGCCGCGCCACGGCCTCGTCCGGGTCCTCGTCCAGCTCGTCGAGCAGATCCAGCGCCGAGTCGTTGTCGAACGGCCCCACAGGTCCCCCCTCGTCACACGTCACCGGGAGCAACCTAACGCGACGCGGGCCTGCCGGGACGCAGGTCCACCTCGCGGGACGGCGGGCGCAGGAACACCTCGGCCGAGACGGGACCGTAGGCGATGTTGAAGGTGTCGTGGTGGTAGATCCGCGTGGGGTTGTAGTAGCTCACGCTCTCCGCCCACGTGGTCCGCAGCCGCAGGGTCTGGCGACGGCGCAGCGGCAGCGACCGCCACCGCGGCCGGGAACCGGTGACCCCGGGAAAGCCCACCACCAGCAGCCCGTCCCGTTCCCCGAACGTCACCCACCGGGTGGGCGGAAGCTCCCCGGAGGACCGGAAGCGTGGCCGGAAGTCCTCCCACTCGGTCATCGTGACGCCGTGCAGGAACGGCTGCGGCGCGTCGGGAAGGGGGAACGCGAGCGGGCAGGCGTTGCGGCGCACCGCTCCCGGCGCGCCCCGCGACCGCTTGGTCCATGAGGTCCGCACCCACTGCACCGAGACGTCCATGGACGCGATCGTCGCACCGCGGGGCGGCCCCGGCATCCCGTTTTCCCGGGCGCTACAGCACCCCGCGGTACGGCGCGACCGCGTCCCTGACCTTGGGAATCGCGCCGCCGTCGTCCCACAGGGCGTACCACTCGTTGTCGCCCGGCTCGAAGGCCCGCGCGAACACCTTCCCCGCCAGCTCCCGCATCCCGGCGTCCACGGTGAACGCCAGCGTCTCCAGATACTCGCGGCCGTTGGGATCGTCCAGCACGCCCGGCTCGATCCGCGCGGCGACCAGGCACGCGGCGGCGATGGCCCCCTCCATGTCGTCGGAGTCGAGGTACTCGCGGGCGTTCACGACCGCGGCCATCCCGTCCCGCAGCCCCTCGGTGACATCCCCGCCCCGATCGGACAGGTCACCGAGAAAGTCCAGGGCCGAGTCGTTGTCGAACGGTCCCATTCCCCAGGCGCCCATGCCGTTCCCCTCACTCGTCGGATCGCGTCGCAACCTAACGGGCGTCGCCGACATTCCGGGCCCGGCACGCGGAACGCCGCCTCGGCGCGCGGCCGGGCGGCGTTCTCCCGCGGGTCTCTCCGTCAGCGGGCGGCGGTGGCTTGCTCCGTCGCCGTGGTCGAGGAGGAGTCGGCGGCGGTCGTCGTCGCCTGCTCGTGCTTCTGCTCCTCCGCACCCTGCTTCGACGGCCAGGCGACGAGCCTGGTGCGGCGGGGGTTGGCCAGAGGGGTGCTCATGGTGTCGCTGTCCTCCTGTCGGGCCGTCGCCGAGGGCCGCCGCCCGGGTGGGGCGGCGGTCGGCGAAAGTGTGAGACAGAGATCTTCCCGGATGACCCGCCCCCAATACCAAAATGGTCTAGACCGGTTGGCGGAAACGCCCGCTCCGCAGGGGATCACCCGTTCACAAATTTTGATCTTAATGGAGGGCCGGGGTGGCCGAAATCACTTTTCCCGACCCCGGAAACCATGATCAACATTCCGGGGTGAACTCCACCGGCAACGCCGCCGGCCCCCGCGTCCACGGCGACGCCCGCCATTCCAGGTCCGCCGCCGGCACCGCGAGCCGCACGTCCGCGAGCCGGTCCGGCAGCGCCGCGACCGCCGCCCGCGCGACCACCTCGGCGAGCTCCGGGGCCGGGGGAGGACAGCCGTGCTCGCCGTGGCCGAACGACAGGTGGGCGCGGTTCGGGGCGGCGCCGTCGGGCTGGGCGTGCGGGTCGGCGTTCGCCGCGCCCAGCCCGAGGACCAGCAGGTCGCCGCGGTGGATCCGGCGGTCGCCGAGCACGCAGTCGTGCACCGCCCACCGCCCGATCACGCCCTGCACGGGCGTGTCCTCCCACAGCGCCTCGCGCAGCGCGTCGCCGTCGCCGCGCGGCTCCCCGGCGAACGCGCCGCCCGCCAGCACCACCCGCAGCGCGCTCGCGATCCAGTCGGCCGTCGGCCGGTGCGCGGAGACCAGCAGCGCCAGCAGGTCGAGCGCCGCCTCCTCGTCGGTCAGCCCCGCCGGATGGGCCAGCAGCCTCGACGGCACGTCGTCCCGCGCCCGGTACCGGCGTTCGCCGACGAGCCGCTGCATCCGGGCGTGCATGCGCCGGTGGGCGTCCTTGCAGGAGTCGACGGCGCCCGTCACGTTCCGCGCGGCGTCGATCTCCTCCGCCAGCTCCGGGACGTCCTCGTCCGGCAGCCCCAGCAGCCACGCCACCGCCAGCAGCGACATCGGCCGCGCGTACCCGTCGACCAGGTCGGCCCGCCCGTCGGCGGCGAACCCGTCGATCAGCCCGTCGGCGATCCGGCGGCACGCCAGCGCCATCTCCGGGCGGCGCACCCCGTCCAGCGCCTCGCCGAGCGCGCCCGACCGCCGCCGGTGCTCGGCGCCCTCCGCGAACACCACCGACGGGGTCCACCCCACGTGCGGCATCAGCGGCCAGTCCTCGGGGACGCGGTCCCAGGCGTTCCACCGGCGGCAGTCCCGCGCGAACGTCCGCGCGTCCCCGGCGACCCGGCACACCTCCCGGTACCCGAGCACCAGCCACGCGGGGACGTCGCCGTCCAGCAGCACCGGGACGACCGGGCCGTGGCGTTCCCGCAGCGTGCGGTACACCTCGACGGGGTCGGCGGCCAGGCCGTACAGCTTCACCGGCTTACAGATTCCGAAGTCCAACGAGCACCTGCTCCAACGTCTCCATGTCGGTCGTTCCCGCCGGCCCGGAGGCCGGGGGACGGGCGACGGCCAGCCCGGCCGCGAGCAGGTCCCGCAGCAGCACCCGGACCACGCTGACCGGGAACCCCAGATGCGCCGCGATCTCCGCGACGGCGACCGGCCGCCGGCACAGCCGCAGGATGCGCGGATACTCCGACGGCGCGCCCGGCGGCGCGGCGGTGTCGGCCGCCTCGACCAGCGTCATCAGGTCCAGTTCGGGGCCGCCGGGGTCGCGGCGCCCGCGGGTGACGACGTACAGCCGTTCCGGCCCGGCGGTCCTCATGTCCGCCGCGGGGCGGCCGACAGCCGCGCGCCGAGCCGGGCGACGAGGTCGTTCATGGCGTGGACGACCCGGCCGACGTCGGCGTCCGCGTCGGCCACGACCGCCAGGTTCGCGCCGTCCCCCGCCGGGACGACCAGCAGCATCCCGCCGGGGAACTCCACCAGCGCCTGCCCCGCCCCGATCCCCCGGCCGAACTCGGCCGAGGCGCTGACCGCGAGGCTCTGGATCCCCGAGGCGATGGCCGCGAGCTGGTCGGCCCGGTCGGCGTCCAGCCCCGGGGACCGGCAGATCTTCAACCCGTCCCTGGACAGCGCGAGCACGTGCCGCGCCCCCGCCGCCTCCGCCTGGAACGCCTCCAGCAGATGGGCGAGCCCCTCGTCCTGGCTGCTCATGATGGTCCCGGGCCCCGGCCGAACCGCGGCCCCGGCCTCCTTCCCGCTATCCCTGACATCCGGTGCTCCGCCCCCGTTCACGACCCCGCGCCACCGTCCCCGGCCTCGTCCCGCCTCCCGGCGACCCTGCGGTCCCCGGGCTCACCCGAGACCCGCCGGGGAGCGGCCTCCTCAGGCCCGACAACCCCCCACCCGAACGAGAACCCCACATCAGAACCCCCACCCCGCACGAACCCGACACCGCGAGGAAAGACGCCGTCACGCGAAGGAGCACCTGCGGAAGAACCACGACCGGAAGACGCGCCTCCCCGCCCGGGCGCCCCCTCATCCGGAGAAGCGACATCACCCGACAGAGCCGCACCTTGCGGGGACGTGGCGTCCTGAGGGAGAGGACCGGTACGCACGGAAGGATCACGACCGGGGGACACCGCTTCCCGCGCAGACGCGGCCTCCTCCGCGGAGGCGTCGCGCGGGAGGGGATCGGTGCATGCGGGGGAGCCATGGCCGGAGGATGCGGCTTCCTGCGCAGACGCGGCCTCCTCCGGGGTGGCGACGCCGTGCGGCAGGGCCACGTTCTGCGCTGGCGTGGCGTCGTTGGGAGGGGAGCCGTGGTTGGAGGACGCGGCGCCGCGTGGGAGGGCCGTGCCTTGTGGGGGTGTGGCGTCGTTGAGGGGAACGGCGCCTTGCGGGAGGGGGGTGGTGTGGGTGGGGGTGTCGTGGTCGATGGGTGGGGTGGCCTTGTGGAACGCCGTCAGGCGGGCCGCCGCCGCTTCCGGGTCGTTCTCCGGCGGTGTGGCCGGGGTCTCCGGGGGGACGGCCGCCATGCCCTCGGTCCGGCGGCGCTGGGGGAGGGCCGGCTGTTCCCGCCGTGGGGCCTCCAGCGGGAGCGCGGGAGCCTGGTCCGGCGGGGAGAGGGGGCGGGTGACCAGGTCGAGGGGGATCAGCATCACCACGCCCACGCCGCCGCGCGCCGACGGGCGGAAGCCCACGCGCAGGCCGTGGCGGCGGGCCAGGCGGCCCACCACCGGCAGGCCCAGGCGGGTGCCGGACGTCGCGGTCAGGTCGGGGTCGGCGATGAGGCGTTCGGCGCGGGCGCGTTCGCGGGGGGACATGCCGGGGCCGCCGTCCTCGATCGTGACGACCACCCCGGCGTCCTCCTCCTCGACGTAGACGTGCACGTCGGTGTCCCGCGGGGCGAACGCCGTCGCGTTGTCCAGCAGCTCGGCCAGGGCGTGCATGACGGCCTCGGCGGCGTGGGCCGCGACCGCGCAGGTCCCCGTGGCGTGGGGGCGGATGCGCCGGTAGTCCGCGATGCGGCCCATCGCGCCGCGCAGCACGCTCTCCATGGGGATGGGGGCGGTCCAGCGGCGCCCCGGCCTCCCTCCGGCCAGGATCGCGACGGTGTCGGCCACGCGCCCCATCTGCGAGACGCGGTGGTCGACGTCCAGCAGGTCCCCGAAGACCGCCTGCTCGTCGTAGCGGTGTTCCAGCTCGCTGAGCACCGCCAGCAGCCCGGCCGCCTGCGCCTGGAGCCGCGCGGCCCCCTCCGCGCACGCCAGCGTCGTCGCCGTCCCCCTCTCCTGCGTGCGGGCCAGCTCCGCCGCGACGGCCTCCTGGAGGCGGGCGACGGCCCCGGTGGCCGGGGGTTCGAAGAGCTCCCGCAGGGTGCCGGGGGAGGCGCAGTCGGCGCGGACGCGTTCGGCCATCGCGGGCAGCGTCACCTCCAGCAGGTGCGCCAGGTCGTCCTCGACGGAGGCGGCCGTGGCGCGGGCGGCGGTCGCGGTGCGCCGCGCGTCGGCGAGCTCGTGGGCGACGACCATCAGCAGGTGCCGGAGGGACTCGTCGGACGGCGGGGGCAGCTCGGCGAGGACGGTGTCGGCGGGCGCGCCGTCGCGGACGCGGGCGGCCAGCGCGGGCAGCGTCCGGTCGCACACCTCGAACAGGCGGTGTTCGAGGCGGTCCCCGCCGCTCGCGAACGCCGCCAGCGCGGTCCGGGCGTTGCGGGCGGCCGTCGCGTGGTAGGCGGCGACGGCCACGGCCAGCGCGACCGCCAGCGCGAACGCCCCGCCGCCCCCGGCGACGAGGCGCTTGAGCCCCGGGTCGGCGAGCACGACCGCGCCCAGCCAGCCGCCGCCGATGGCGATCACGGCGACCAGCCAGGCCAGCAGCGCCCGTTCCAGGGGAGAGGCGGACGCGGGTGCGGCGGGTGCGGGCATCGATCACGTCCTTGCAACGGGGGAACGGCGCCGCGCGTCGGGCGGTCACTTACCGTAGGATGCATCACACCGACCGTGCACGGGAGGAAAACGTCACAAAAGCGGGGCCCCGCGATTCCCGATCACCGAGAACGGATCGGAAAAGCAGCGGAAAGGCCGGTGACCTCCCGTTTCGCGGAGCTTCTCCGATTTGGCGGAACGATGACCTTCCCGGCGCATGGGGATCCCGCGGCGGGGTAGGGCCACCCTCCCATGGACCAAGAGGAGATCCCCGCCATGACCGACGTCTCATCCCAGGGACCGCGGCCGGACGACCGTCGTGACGTCCTCACCAACCGCCAGGGCCACCCCATCTACGACAACCAGAACCAGCGGACCGTGGGCGCGCGCGGTCCCGCGACCCTGGAGAACTACCACTTCCTGGAGAAGATCAGCCATTTCGACCGCGAACGCATCCCCGAACGCGTCGTCCACGCCCGCGGCTTCACCGCCTACGGCTACTTCGAGGCGTACGGGAAGTGGGGCGACGAGCCGATCTCCCGTTACACGCGCGCCAAGCTGTTCCAGGAGGAGGGCAAGCGCACCCCGCTGGCCCTGCGCTTCTCCACGGTGATCGGCGGGCGGGACTCCTCGGAGGCGGCGCGGGACCCGCGCGGGTTCGCCGTGAAGTTCTACACCGAGGACGGCAACTGGGACCTGGTCGGCAACAACCTCGCGGTGTTCTTCATCCGCGACGCCATCAAGTTCCCCGACGTGATCCACGCCCTGAAGCCGGACCCGGTGACGTTCCGCCAGGACCCCAACCGGATCTTCGACTTCATGTCGCAGACGCCCGAGGCGATGCACATGCTCGTCAACCTGTTCAGCCCGCGCGGCATCCCCGCCGACTACCGGCACATGCAGGGTTTCGGGGTCAACACCTACAAGTGGGTCAACGAGTCCGGTGAGACCGTCCTGGTGAAGTACCACTGGATCCCCAAGCAGGGTGTCAAGAGCCTGACCGAGGCCGACGCCGCCGCGATCCAGGCCCACGACCTCGGCCACGCCAGCAAGGACCTGCACGAGGCCATCGAACGCGGCGACCACCCCGAGTGGGAGCTGGTCGTCCAGATGATGAGCGACGAGGAGCATCCCGAGCTGGACTTCGACCCGCTCGACGACACCAAGGTCTGGCCGGAGAACGACTTCCCGCCCCAGCCCGTCGGCCGCATGGTCCTGGACCGCAACGTCGACAACGTCTTCGCCGAGAACGAGCAGATCTCGTTCGGCACCGGCGTGCTGGTGGACGGCCTGGACTTCTCCGACGACAAGATGCTGGTCGGCCGGACGTTCTCCTACAGCGACACCCAGCGCTACCGCGTCGGCCCGAACTACCTCCAGCTCCCGGTCAACCAGGCCAAGAGCACCGACGTCCGCACCAACCTGCGCGACGGCCAGATGACGTACCACGTGGACGGGCGGGGCGAGAACCCGCACGTCAACTACGAGCCGTCCATCAACGGCGGTCTGCGCGAGGCGCAGTACCCCACGCACGACGAGCAGGGCCCGCTCATCGAGGGCCGCGTGACCCGCAAGCGCATCCCGCGCACCAACGACTACAAGCAGGCGGGCCAGCGCTACCTGCTCATGGAGGACTGGGAGCGCGACGACCTGGTCAACAACCTGGTCACCAACCTCAAGCAGTGCGACCGTCCCATCCAGGAGCGGATGGTGTGGCACTTCCTGCTGGTCGAGGACGACCTCGGCCTGCGCGTCGGCGACGGCCTGGGCATCGCCCCCGACGACGTCAAGCACCTCAAGCCGCTGCAGAGCCAGGACCTCACCGACGAGGACCGCCAGCGCCTGGCCAACCTCGGCAAGAACGGCCCGCGCGACGTCGCCGGCCTGAAGATGACCCACTGCGTCCCCAACGAGCGCGTGGTCCGTCACTTCGGCGAATGACCCGGCCACGGCCCCGCCCGGGCGCCCACCCGGCCGGGCGGCACGGTGGGCCCCGCACCGGCGGGGCCCACCGCCGCGCTCACCCGGCGACGGCGGCGGTCAGATCGCCGAGGTGAGGCGTTCCAGCAGCTCCAGGTGGTCGGTGCCCGCGTCCTTGAGGAGGCGCTGGGCGGTGTCCGGCGGGACCTGGCCGAGGCGGATCGGACGGCCGACCAGGCCGATGTTGTTCATGCCGTCGCCGCTGCCGAGCCGCGACTCGGGGGTGGCCAGCCCGGTGAGCCGGTAGAGCCGCCAGGCGTTGCCCATCGGGGCGCTGGCCAGCAGCAGGTCGGGCCGCCGCCACGCCACGAACGCCCACCGTCCGCCCGACACCGCCTGCACCAGCGCGATGTCGCGGTGCTCGCCGAGCAGCGTGGCGACGCGCGCCGCGATCGGCACCGGGTTGGTGAACGACCCGCGGACCCGGTGGACGCCCTCGTCCTCCTCCAGCTCCCAGCCGTTGTCGGCCAGCTCGGCGGCGATGTGCGCGACCGGGTCGTCGTCGTGCGCCAGTTGCACCAGTCCCTCCAGTTCGCTGCGGCTCAGCACGCGCGCGTGCGGCAGGACCGGCGGGATCAGCAGGTCCCCGGCCAGGGCGGGGTCGGCGTCGGCGACCAGCGGCCGCACCCGCTCCCACGCGGCGGCGGCCGGCAGGTCCTCCGGCGCGTCCCCGGTCGGCGGCGCGCCGCTGTTCAGCAGGCCCATGCACACGGCGATGAGCGCGTTGACGTGCTGCGACGCCTCCTCGGGAACGCCGTCGGCGTCCTCGGGCGGCAGCCGCCGCAGCAGCCGCGCCAGGTCCTCCCGCCACGACGGGTCGTCCGGCGTCCACACGCCGTGCCCGAGCAGCCGCACGAACAGCCGCGCCACCAGCATCCGCACCGGCAGCGGGGGAGCGGCCCCCTCCGGCGCGACGGCCCCGACCGCGCGGGAGGTCCATCCGCGCCATTCCTCGCGTTCGCCGGCGGGCAGGGGGGCGGGAACGGCCTCCTCTCCGGCCACCGGCTCGTCGAGCGCTACCCCCTCGCCCGGTCCCCAGCGCGGCCCGAACGGGGCGTCCACCCGGTGGCCGAACAACGCGCCGGTCAGCGGGGCGCCGATGGCGCGCTCGTGGTCCTCCAGCCAGGCGGCGTAGCGGTCCTGGACGTTCGCGTCGCGCGCGGTCTCCGTCCCGGCCGTCCGCAGGGCGGTGAGCCGCTCGGCCAGCCGCAGCAGGTCGTGGCGGAACCGCCGCCCCTGCTCACCGGTGAGGATCTCCTGCTCGGTGTAGGGGACGCGCAGCCGGGGCCGCTCGTCGTCGGCCCACCGCCCGCACCGGCCGGGATCGGCCGCGAACACCGGCGGCGACACCTCCGCCCCGGCCCCGAGGTCGGCGCGGACCCGGACGACCGCGCCCGCCGGTCCGGGAACGGCGAACACCGCGACCGTCTCCCCGGCCGGAACGGTCCCGGCCGCCGTCCACGAGCCCGGCGACCCGTCCGGCGACGCCTCCACGGCGACCTCGACGTCGTACGGCCGCGCCAGGGTGATCCGCACGCCCCGCGCGCCGACCAGCGCGCCCAGCACCGACGGGCCGCGCCGCGGCTCGACCTCGCGGATCGTGCGCCGCCCGGCCATCCGGTCCGGTGGGCACGCGGTGCCCTCGGGCATCAGGGACGTCCCGACCGGCGACAGCACCGCCAGCTCGCAGTGGCCGCCCTCGCCGAGGGAACGCAGCAGCGCCTCGCCGGTGAGGTCGGCGCTGCCGGTGAGCGCCCAGCGACGCCCGTCCCTCGCCCACTCCACCAGCTTCCCGTGCCGGGGGACGTCCTCGGCCAGCAGCCGGATCTCGGCGTCGCGCCCGTCGAGGACCAGCGCGAGCGCGTCCCCGTCATAGCCGGTCCAGCGCTCCTGGAGGCCGATCACGACCCGCGCCGGATCGAAGTGCGCCACGATCTCGGCGAGCGCGTCCCCGCCCGCGTCGACGGACGGCGCGTACAGGCACAGCTCGTCGACGGGCCCGCCCGGCACCTGCCCGAGCAGCCCCTCGTCCAGGTTGTGCAGCAGCCGCACGTCGCCGCCGGCCGGCCGCGCGCCCTCCAGCGGCGCGGCGATCTCCTGGAGCAGCGCGTCCACGTACTCCGGCACCGCCACCCCGGCGGGAAGCATCTGCAACCACTCGCCGAGCTGCGCCAACGCCGCCGGGACCGTCTCGCGCGTGCCGCGCAGCACCGTCCACAGCTCGTCGTCGTGACCCCACCCAGCCATGGTCGGGTCCCCGGAGCCGACGGCCGCGACGATGTCGCGTTCGCCGACCAGCAGCGCCACCTTCGGGTGGAACGCCCCCGCGCACGCCGCCAGCCCGTGGAAGTAGGCGCGTCCCGCCATCCGCACGTCCACCGGTTCGTAGCGGCCCCGCGCCGCGTCCCCGACGACGGTGATCCGCGCGCCCATCGCCCGCGCCGCCGGCACCGCCACCCTCTCCAGGAACGGCAGGTCCACGGCGGACCCGAGCAGCAGGAACTCGTGCAGGTCCGCCCCGTCCTCCCGGTCGCGCCACTCGTTCAGCAGCGCCAACGGCGAAGTGAACTCCCAGCCGGTCACGCGCCCACCCCCAGCAGCTCCGCGCCGAGCGGGAGCACCGCCCCGCCCTCGTCGACCAGCCCGAGCTGACGGGCGAACGACGCCAGCCGCCCGATCCGCGGCTCCGGCTCCGCCGTTCCCTCGTCGCCGGCCCGGTAGTACCGCCCGTTCCGCTCGTGGACCTGCGAGAACACCCGCAGCCGTCCCGAGGGGTCCGGCGCCATCCCCGCCAGCGCGACCCGCCGCGCCTGCGCCAGCATGTCGTCCACCAGCCCGGCCGCCAGCTCCCGCAGCGGCCGGTCCAGGAAGTCCTCGGTGCGCAGCCGCACCCATTCGGGGTTGAGGATGTCGTGCCGCGCGCCCAGGAACGCCGCGCGCGTCCCGCCCTCCAGCTCCGCGCCGCGCCGCCCGCCGACCAGCAGCAGCCGGACGTTCGTCAGCGGGTCGTCGGCGTCCCCGACGGTCAGCACGGCCCGTTCGATGGGGGCTGGATGCCCGCCGACCATCGTCGCCGGAAGCTCGTCCAGGAACGCCCGCACCGTCTGGTCCGGCATCCGGTCGGCCAGCCAGTCCCGCAGCTCCCGGTGGCTCCGGTCGGCGTCCTCGCCGTCCCGTCCGATCGTGGCGGCCAGCGCCGCCCACAGCCGCCGCCACGCGCCGACCGAGTAGTGCCGCAGCAGCACCCCGCGCCAGTCCGGCACCTCGCGGATCGACGCCAGCACCGGATCGGTCGCGGCGCGGTTCCCGAACGCCACCACCGAGCGGACGACGTCCTCCCAGCTCTCGCCGTCGCCCCGGCCGCCGTTCAGCACCAGGGACCGCAGCACCATCCGCATCGCGCCGCGCCGCCGCAGGTCGTCGGCCTCCCACACGCCGGGGTCGTGCCGCCCGCGCCGGGTCGCGGTGAACAGGTCCCGCATCCAGGGGTTCTCGGGACGCTCGGCGCCCGACAGCGCCAGCGGCTCCAGCCCCTCCAGCTCCCCGAAGTCCAGCCGGTCGCGCCCGGCCGCCTCGAACAGCGGCGCGAACAGCCCCCGCACCTCCTCCGGGCACGAGTGCCGCCCCGGCCGCAACGCCCCGTCCTCCACGGCGACGCTCCCGAGCACCTGTCCCGGCCCGCCGTACCGCTCCCAGAACCCCCAGGCCCGGGGCGAATAGGAAGCGGCCGCGCCCGCGACGTCCAGAACGTCATCCAGCCACGGCCGCACCCGGTCCGCGCCGTGCGCCACGACCCCCTGGTCGAACAGCTCCGACACCCCGGCCATGACGACCTCGGACCGTCTCAGCAGGTTCCGGCACGCCTCCGCGCCGAGCCCGTGGCGTTCCGCGTGCGCGCCGAGCGCCGCGTACAGCGCGTAGTAGCGAACGAACCACGTCACCGTCGAGACCCCGGGGACCAACACGTCCACCGCCCGCAGAACGGGTCCCTCGACCGCGAGGGGATAACGCCCGGAACGCTGGTCCAACCCCCGCGCCGACCAGCCGGGTCCCTCGATGACAGCCGTCAACTTCCACCCTCAATCCACCGTTCCCCGAAGAACGTACCGCCCGTCCGGGACGCCGGGAACCCGCCCTCATAACGATCACGAAGCGTTCACCTGCGACCTGCGCCGTCGACGGTCCACCGCGCCCAGCGCGCACTGGGGGAGGTGGAACCACGGCTCCCCGCCGGTCGCGACGTCAGGCGAGACCGAAACGCTCCTTGAAGTACATGTAGACGTGGAAGTCGTCCGGCTCCCGAAGATCCACGAACAGGATGTGCGTCTCGTCGTCCCGCGTCCAGTACTCCAGGTACCCCGACCCGTAGCCGGGCCTGCGCCCCGTGGCCCAACCGGCGTGGGTGACGTCGTCGGGATCGACTCCCAGCCGCCCCCGCAGCACCGCCGGGTCGGCCCCGCGGTACGGCGGGGGACTCCGGAAGTAGCTCTGGCCGAGGTTGCGCAGCCCGGTCCGCGCCCGTTCCTCCGTCTCGGCGTCGCCGCACGTCAACGCCCGCTCGTACAGCTCCCGCGCGACACCGGCCCGCCCCTGCTCGGATTCGAGGTCGGCGAGGTTGATCAGAGCCTTCCGGGAGTGCTCGACGTCCCCGCCGTCGATCGCCCGCCGGTACAGGTCGCGCGCCCGTTCCAGGTCGCCCCGGCGGCTTTCGAGGATCGCGCCGTTGAACATCGCCTGCGGGGCGTGCCGGGGATGCCCGCTGTCGATCGCCCGGCCGAACGCGGCCCGCGCCCGCTCGACCCGCCCGGCCACCGCCTCCAGCACCGCGAGGTTGACCCACGCCTTGGGCGCGACCTCGGCGTGCCCGGTCGCGATCGCCCGTTCGAACCAGTCCCGTGCCGCGTCGGTCCGGCCGACGTTGCGTTCGAGCGCGCCCATCAGGAACGTCGCCTCCGCCGCCCGGTCGGCGTCCCCGGAATCGATGGCCTCCCGGTAGAACGCGCGCCCGCGTTCCGGATCGGCGGCGGCCTCCTGCGGATCCATCAGCGCTCCCGAACCCGGCTCGATCAACACACCCTCGATCAAACCATCAAGAAGACGCACATGTCTGTACGAAGCGCCACCGGCCGGCTCATTTGCAGTGCTCGCTCTTGCCGTAGATGTCCATGAACGTCCACTTGCCGGTGTTGAACTTCTTCCTCCCATCGGTCTGACCGTTGGTGGTCATGCACCTGTACATGTAGATCTTCCCGGTGCTGGACCACGCCCAGGACTTCACCGTCGCGGGGATCCTCTTCCCCTTGGCGCAGTGGTTGTTGAAGTAGATCGTGGTGGAGTAGGAGCTCGGCTTGTAACTGAAGTTCACCTTCCGGTCGCCACCCCGGCCCTTGCCGCACTTGATGGAGTCCCTCTTCAGGGAGGCCGCGGCCGAGACGGCGGGGGCGCCGTCCACGCTGGCGGCGGCGGATGCACTGGCCGCGGATGCGGTGCCTGCGGACGCGGCGCCCGGCGTGGTGAGGAGGGCCAGGGTGACGCCGGTCGCAGCGGTGGCTCCGGCGAGCGTGAGGGTGCGCATGAGGTCCTTCCGGAAGAATCGGGAGCCGGTCGGCTTCGGGCGCGATCGAGCTTGATCGAGCCGCGACGGCGTCGCTCATGGTCTCCGACCACCGAAGGCGTCAAACAGGGTCCGAAGGATCAACTTCCCCGGAGGGATCTGGTGCCCAGGCACTGCCGGGGCCCTGCCGGACGGTGCCGGGAACGGGAGCCGGTGCCGACGTGCGCTCCGCACCGATCCCGCCGACCCCTCTGAGGACGAGATCCACGCGTCACGCGGGGCCGGACGGCGCCGTCCACCTGTGGGGCCTGGCCCTCGCGGCCCGCTGGGCCTGCCGCCCGCGCCGCGTCGTCGGTGCGTGGATCGTTCCTTCCGGTGCCGTCTCACCCGCTGTCACCATTCCGCCGTTTTTCGGACAGGCCTCTCCGGGCGGACGGAAAGGCCATTGCGGCTCCGGTTAGGGGAACATGTCCTGGTCGAAACAGGGCAGCGAGAATAATTTGGATATCTAACATCTCATCGGGAATTGCGCGCGATTCGGTCCTCCTCTTCGCCGGACACTCCGGTGAACACCCCCCGTTGGAGTCGCCATGCGCGGACTTCCCGCCTTCCCCTTCCCCGCCGACCACGCCCTCCAGCCCTCCCCGCTGCTCACCGAGGCGCGCGACGGCCGGGCCCCGATCCGGGTCCGCCTGCCCTACGGCGCCCCGGCCTGGCTGGTCACCCGCTACGAGGACGCCCGCCACGTTCTCAGCAGCCCCGTCTTCGGCCGGGATCCCGAACGCGCGGGAATCCCCGAAGCCGACATTGCCCGGACGACCCCGGTGGAGATCACCGTCCGGACGCTGCTGAGCACCGACCCACCCGACCACACCCGGCTGCGGCGTTTCGTGTTCCGCGCGTTCACGCCCCGGCGCGTGGAGGAACTGCGGGCGGGCACCGAACGCATCGCGGGCCGCCTCGTCGACGCCATGATCGAGGCCGGGCCGCCGGCCGACCTGTTCGAGACGTTCGGGCTGACGCTGCCCATCGAGGTCATCTGTGACCTGCTGGGCGTGCCCGCCGCGGACCGCGCCCGCTTCACCGCCTGGACCGACGCCCTGCTCAGCACCACCGGCAAGACCGCCGAACAGGCCGCGGCCAGCATCGACGCGATGAACGACTACCTGGCCGACCAGGCCGACCGGCGCACGCGGCACCCCACCGACGACCTCATCGGCGCGCTGGTGCGCGAACGCGTCGAGGGCGACCGCCTCAGCCCGGCCGAGATGGTCAACCTGCTGCGCGCCCTGCTGGCCGCGGGCCACGAGACCACCGCCTCGCAGATCCCCAACTTCGTGTACCTGCTGCTGCGCGGCGGGGACTACCGGCGGCTGGCCGACGAACCCGGCCTGGTGTCCACGGCGGTGGAGGAGCTCCTGCGGTACGTGCCCCTGATCACCCAGGGGTCGCTGACCCGCTTCGTGCTGGAGGAGGTGGAACTCGGCGGGGTCAGGCTGCGCCGGGGCGACCAGGTGCTGGTCGAGCTGGCCGCCGCCAACCGCGACGGGACCGTGTTCCCCGACCCCGAGGTCCTGGAGGTCGCCCGCGAGGACAACCCGCACATCGCCTTCGGATTCGGACCGCACCGCTGCGTCGGCGCCGCCCTGGCCAGGATGGAGTTGCAGGTGGCGCTGTCCACGCTCACCCGGCGGCTGCCCGGCCTGCGCCTGGCCGTCCCGCTCGACGAGGTCCCCTGGGACGACGGCCGCTTCGTCCGCCGCCCGCGGCGGCTGCCGGTCACCTGGTGACCCCGTGCCGGGGCGGCTCTACCCTCGACCCCATGCCCCGCCGCCGAGGACTCGGAGGCGTCCCCCGCCCCGGCACCCACCCGAACCCGCGCCCGCTCCTCTACCTGGACGTGGACGGCGTCCTGAACCCCGAACACCCGACCCCCGGCCTCACCGAGCACACCGTCGGCAACCTCACGATCCGCATCAACCCGGCGCACGCCGCCTGGCTGGCCGAACTCGCCGCCCATTACGACCTGACCTGGGCCACCACCTGGGAGGAACACGCCAACGAGCACATCGCGCCCCTCCTCGACCTCCCGCCGCTGCCGTACGTCGCGTTCAAGGAGTACAGGACGCGCCCCGACGACCCCTACTGCCCGCCGCTGCGGATCCCGCAGATGTACAAGTGGGTGCCGATCCTGCGCCACGCGAACGGCCGCCGCTTCGCGTGGGTGGACGACGTGATCCCGTTCCGCGCCCGCCGCCAGGCCCTCCCGTACCGCTCGACGCGCCTGCTCCGCACCGACCCCGCCACCGGCCTGACCCGCCGTCACGTGGACCGCCTGCTCCACTGGGCCCGGTCCTGAACCGCACGGCCCGAGGCCGGTTCTTCGCCCAGCCCCGTCATCAACCGCGCCCGCGTGCCTGGAAGGCCCCGTCCATCAGGGGCAGCCGTACGCGGAAGACCGCGCCCTCGCCGGGGGCCGGGTCGACCTCGGCGCTCCCGCCGTGGGCCCCGGCGACGGCCGCCACGATGGCCAGCCCGAGCCCGGTCCCCTCCCCGCGGCCCCCGCCGGCGGTCCGGGCGCGGGAGGGATCGGCGCGGAAGAAACGTTCGAACACGTGCCGGGCCTGCTCCTCGTCGAGTCCCGGTCCGCCGTCCGCCACCTCGACCACGGCCTGCCCGTCCCGGGCGACGACGCGCACCCGCGCCCCGGTGCCGTCCGGGGTGTGCTGCCGCACGTTGGACAGCAGGTTCGCCAGGACCTGCCGCAGCCGGTCCGCGTCGCCCCGGACCATCACGGGGCCGCCGTCCGTCTCGGTCTCCAGCAGCAGCGGACGGCCGGGGGCCAGCACCCGGGCGTCGTCGACGGCCTCGGCGGCCAGCGCCCCGAGATCGACCGGGGCCAGGGCCAGGGGAAGGCCCTGGTCGAGCCGGGCGAGCAGCAGCAGCTCCTCGACGAGGGAGCCCATCCGCCGGGCCTCCGACTCGATCCGCGCCATCGCGCGGGCCAGGTCGTCCGGCCGCGTCGCCGCGCCCCGCCGGAACAGCTCCGCGTAGCCGCGGACGGTGGCGATCGGCGTGCGCAGCTCGTGCGAGGCGTCGGCGACGAAGCGCCGCAGCCGCTCCTCGGCCCGGCGGCGCTCCTCGAACGCCGACTCGATCTGCCCGAGCATCGCGTTCAGCGCGCCGCCGAGCCGGCCCACCTCGGTGCGCGGCCCGGCGGCCGGGACGCGGCGCGCCAGGTCGCCGCCGCCGATCGCCGCGGCCGTGGCGGCGATCGACTCCAGCGGGCGCAGCCCGCGGCGCACCGCGTGCCACGAGAGCAGGGTCACCGCCAGGAGGGCCGCCACGGCGGAGGTGGCCGCGACCATCGCGGTGCGGTGCGTCAGCTCGTCGGCCACGGCCGTCCGCATGCCGACGAGCAGGACCCCGTCGGGAAGCGGCGAGGAGTGCAGCAGCCACCTGCCCTCCCCGCCGTCCCGTACGTGGAACGTCCGCCCGGCGGGCAGGGTGCGGGGCAGCTCCGGACGGCCGCCGAACCCCGAGGTCTGGCGGACCCGCCCGTCCCGGGACCGGATCTGGAAGAACGAGGGGAGGTCGCCCCTGTCGGCGGCCGCCCGCCAGAGGCCGGTCAGCCGGTCCGCCGGGTCGGGCGGCACGAGCCGCCCGCCGTCCCGCCCGGTGGCGAGGTCCTCGCGCAACCGCTCCGCCACGGCGGCGAGCACCTCGTCGGTCCGGTCCCGGCGCCAGTCCTGGAGGGCGCCGAAGGTGGCGCCGACCGAGAGCGCCATGCCGAGGGCCAGCAGCCCGGCGAGCACCAGGACCAGCCGGGCTCGCAGGGTCATCGGCCCACCCCGGAGCCCGGCCGCCCGGTCCGCCGGGCGGTGTCCGCCTCCTGGACGCGCACGACGTAGCCGACGCGCGGCACGGTCTGGATCAGGGCGGGCTCGAAGACGTCGATCTTGCGCCGCAGGTAGGAGACGTACGTCTGGACCACGGCGTCGTTGCCGCCGAAGTCGTACTCCCACACGTGGTCGAGGATCTGGCGTTTGGACAGGACGCGCCCGGCGTTCGCCACCAGGTAGCGCAGCAGCTTGAACTCGGTCGGCGTCAGGTCCACCCGCACCCCGTGCCGGCGGACCTCGTGCGCCCCGTCGTCGATCTCCAGGTCGGCGAAGGCCAGCCGCGCGCGTTCCCCGGGCGGCGCGGTCCGGCGCAGCACCGCGCGGATCCGGGCGATGAGCTCCTCCAGGCTGAACGGCTTGGTGACGTAGTCGTCGCCGCCCACCGTCAGCCCGGCGATCTTGTCCTCCGTGGAGTCGCGGGCCGTCAGGAACACCACGGGCGCCTCGCACCCGGCGTGCCGCAGCCGGCGGCACGCGTCGATGCCGGAGCCGTCCGGCAGCATGACGTCCATCACGATGAGGTGCGGGCGGAACGCCTCGACCAGCTCGGCGGCGGCCCTCCCGGTGCCCGCCACGGCGGTGTCGAACCCCTCGTACCGCAGCGCGGTGGCGATGAGGTCCGCGAGGTAGCTCTCGTCGTCGACCACCAGGACACGGAGAATCGTCGGGTTCACACCGCAAGTGTCGCCCGCTTTCCGGCGGTTCGAGAGGGATGTCGCCGCATTGACAGAGTTCTCTAAGAACGCTCGACGAGGCGCCGAAGAACCCTCTGGTGGCCTGGGGGCATGGAGAGAATCTGCGACCTCGTCCTCGGCCGGAGGCGCCTCGTCCGGACGCTCGTCGTCCTGCTGCTGCTCGCCGGGTGCGGCGCTATCGCCCTGCTGCTCCCGAACGTGGACGAGCGCAACGCCTACCCGGGGCTGCCCGGATACGAGGCCAACCAACAAATCCTGAAGACCTACGGGAACGGCGGCTACGAGCGCCCCTTCGTCCCCGTCGTGACCCTGCCGGAGGGGCGGCGCGCCGACAGCCCGGAGATGAGGGAGGCCCTCGGCCGGGCCTTCGGCAGGGCCGCCGAGAGGGTCGAGGCGCGCGTCGTCTCGTACGCCGACACCGGTGACCGGGCGTTCCTCGGCAAGGACGGCAGGACGACCTTCGGGCTGGTGTTCGGCGGCCCCGTCGAGCAGGGCGGCCTCCCGGGCAGCGCGCTGGGGGAGACCCCCGCGCTCGGCCCCCTGATCACCGACGCCCTGCGCGCCGAGCTGCCGCCGGGATCGAAGGTGCGGGTCACCGGGCTGGACACGCTGGCGACCGGCGCCGACCGGGGCGGCCTCAACGTCCCGCTGAAACTGCTGGTCACCATCGGCGCGGCGATCGCGGTGCTGCTGTACGCCCTGCGGTCCGCCCTGGCCCTGGTGCCGCTGCTGACCGCCCTGGTCGCGGTGCCCGTGTCGTTCCTGGGGCTGCTCGTGGTGAGCCCGTTCGTCCCCGTCCACGAGACGACGGTCGCCATGCTGCCGCTCCTCGGCGTCGGCATCGCGATCGACTACGCGCTGATCCTGGTCATCCGCTGGCGGGAGGAGGAGGCCGGGGGGCACCACGGCGACGACGCGGTGCGGCGCGCGATGGCCACGTCCGGGCACGCCGTCGTCTTCTCGGCCGGCGCGGTCGCCATCGGCCTGGTCACCATGGTGCTGCTCCCGATCCCGCTGCTGCGCAGCCTCGGCGTCGGGGGCATGCTGGTGACCGCGGCGAGCGCGCTGGTCTCGCTGACCCTGCTGCCGCTGCTGCTCAGCTCCTCGGGCCGGCGCCTGCGCCGCCGCCGGGAGACCGGCCGGGCGGACCGCCCCGCGCTCGGGCGGGAGGCGTCCGCCGGGCTCTTCTGGACCGCGGTGGCCCGGAACGTGGTGCGCTTCCGGTGGCCGACGGCCGCGGCCAGCGGCGCGGTCCTGCTGGCGCTGTCCGCCGCCGCGCTGGGGCTGAACCTGTCGGTGCCGACGACCGACCGGCTGGCCGGCTCCGGCGAGGGCCGGGCGGGGCTCACCGCCCTGACGGACAGCGGGGTGCCCTCCGGCGTCCTCACCTCGTTCGACGTCTACGTGCCCGCGGGCACGGACCCGGCACGGGTCGCGCGGACCCTTCGCGCCACGGACGGGGTGTACGCGGTGGCCGCGCCCGACGGCGGGCAGTGGCGCCGGAACGGCTCCGCGGTCCTCACCGTGCTGCCGCGCCACGAGGGAGGCTCGGCCGCGGGCGAGGACACCGTCACCCGCGTGGTCGACCGGGTCCCGGACGGCACGCTGGTCGGCGGCAACGTCACCCAGCAGATGGACTACGTGAAGGTCACCTACACGGCGTTCCCGTGGATGCTGGCGACGCTGTCGCTGGTCACCTTCGTGATGCTGGCGCGGGCGTTCCGGTCGCTGCTGCTGCCCCTGAAGGCGATCCTGCTGAACCTGCTGTCGCTCGGCGCGGTGCTCGGCGCGATGGTCGTCCTGTGGCAGTGGGGCTGGGGCACCGAGACCGTGCTGGGCATCCGGCCGGACGGCTCCATCGGAACGTTCGTCCCGGTGACCGTGTTCGCCTTCCTGTACGGGCTGTCGACGGACTACGAGGTGTTCATCCTGTCCCGGATCCGGGAGGAGTACGACCGCACCGGCTCCACCCGGACCGCCGTGGTCGACGGCGTCGGACGCACCGGACGGCTGGTCACCTGCGCGGCGCTGATCCTGTTCTGCTCGTTCGCCTCGATGGCCGCCGGCGGGGAACTGGACGTGTCGATCTTCGCCACGGGCGTCGCGCTGGGCGTCCTGATCGACGCCACGCTCGTCCGCGGCCTGCTGCTGCCCGCCACGGTGGCGATGATGGGCGAGTGGAACTGGTGGCTGCCCTCCTGGGCGGCCCGCCTGCTGCGGGTCGAGCCGTCACCGCCCGCGCGGAGACGGCACCGGGCGGCACGACCCCGGGAGGACGCCCTTCACCGGTGACCACACCGGCACGGACCCGATCGACCGCTTCCAGGCGCGCACCCGGGCTTGATCGCCTAGGGGAGCGGCGTTCCCCCGGTCGAGACCGTCGAGCTCGGGTTCTGACCTCAGCGCGACACGAAGCGCGACGACGCGGGGACAGTCGCAGGGAACAGTTCCCGCGTGACCACTCCGCGTCCGTCGATACGAGGTCCTGCGGCACCGACGTCGACGCGCGGCGTTCCCCCCGCGTGTTCCAGAGGAGGGAGCGCGACCAGAGAGCCGCAGTGGTCCAGGGCGGACCGTTCCTCCGTGACCCGTTGGCCTCGCCGGAACGGCCCCCTGCCCTTACCCGTGCCTCTTCACCATCGGGTCACCGGCGTCGGACGAAGAGTCGATCGGGTCGTGGCCGGACCGGCGGTGCCGCTCGGTCCGCTGGGCCCGGATGATCCACCACAGCGTCACCAGGCACAGCCCGTTGAGGGCGGACAGCAGTACGGGCAGGGCCGCCACACCCGTCCAGGCGATCCCCCCGCCGACCAGCGGCGGGACCACCACGCCGCCGATCATGGACGCGGCGATCACGTAGGCCCCGGCCCCCTGGGCCCCCGGCACCGCGCGGCGCAGCCAGGGCAGCGCGGTGGGGAAGACCGGGGCGATGAACAGGCCGACGCCCGCGTAGGCCACGGCGGCGATCGACGGGACCGCGCTCAGCGCCAGGCAGACGGCCGCGCCGACGCAGCTGCCGACCACGATGGTCTGGTCCGACCAGCGCAGGGTCAGCGGTACGACGAGGAACCGTCCAACGGTCAGCATGAGCCAGTAGACCGAGGTGGCCGAGGCGGCGCTCGCGGCGGAGTGGCCGATCGTCTCCAGATGGGTGGGCTCCCAGCCGCCCACGCCCGCCTCGATGCCGACGTTCAACACGTACACGGTGATGAACGCCGCCAGCAGGGCGAAACTGCGCGCCATCGCTCCAGGTGCCGTCGTCCCGGTCGGCGTTCGCCCGTCGCCTGGGCGGATCCCCCGCAGGCCCGGCACCAGCAGCAGCGACGCCACGGCGAAGCCGAGGAAGATCGCCGGATAGCGTTGCGGGCCCAGTGCCGCCACCAGGAACGGGCCGGCGACCGCGCCGATGCCGAAGTGCGCGTTGAGGATGTTCAGCATGGCGGGCCCGCGGCGGGTGTAGGCGCGGGCGAACAGGTCGTTGAGCCCGTAGTCGATCCCCCCGAAGCCGATCCCCGCAACGAGCGCGGCGAGCAGGGCGAGCGGCCACCGAGGCGCCAGCGCGACGCCCGCGCCGCCGATCGCCATGATGACCAGGGCGGTCGCGAGCAGCGCGCGGGCGGGAAACCGGCGGCTCAGCCCGGCGTGGACGAGGACTCCGGCGACACCGCCGACGAAGTGCGCGCCGAGGGCGAGCCCGGCGGTGCCGAGCCCGATGCCGAAGTCGGCGCGGAACGCGGAGACGGCCGGGCCGTACAGCGCCTGGAGCGCGCCGATCAGGACGAACGCCGCGCAGGCCGTGACCACTCCGAGGGGGGACGGGGCAGAGGGGGTGCGCACAGGATCCTCCGTTAACGTTAACGTGAGCGGTAACGGAGTCTTCCTCACCCCGTCGGCCCTCGTCAACGCGTCGGCCTGGTTGACTTGGGAGCGCGGGGCGGACACGAACACGGATGAGTGAACGGCGTGGTTGAACAACAGAGGCCGGAAGGCGAACGCGGACGCGCCACCAAGCGCGTCACGCTTCACGACGTGGCCCGGGCGGCGGGCGTGTCCCACCAGACCGTCTCCCGGGCGATCAACGGCAAGGGGGAGATCGATCCGCGGACCCGGCGTCGCGTGCTCGACGTCGCCCGGGAACTTCGGTACCGGCCCAGCCGGTTCGCCCGGGGACTGGTCCGCCCGGACGCCGTGACCATCGGGCTCATCGTCCCCGACGTGGTCAACCCGTTCTTTCCCGAGTTCGTGGCCGGGGTGATCGCCGCCGCCGACCGGCGGGGCTGGACGGTCGTCGTGACCAGCACCGAGAACGACCGGTCCCGGGAGCCGTCGATGGTCGGGTCACTCGGCCGGCAGGTCGACGCGCTCGTCGGCTACCTCAGCCATCCCGACCCGGAACTCGACCCGCATGTCGGCACGGTGCCGCTGGTCATCATGGACCGTGGGACGGACTCCTCCTCCCACGCCCTGGTCCAGGTGGACACCGCGGCCGGGGTCCGGGCCGGGCTGCGACACCTCATCGACCGGGGCCACCGCCGGATCGGCATGATCGACTGCCCGTCGGTCTGCGCCCCGGAGGTCCGGCGCCGCACCTTCCTCGAGGTCGCCGCCGAACACGCGCTGCCGGTCGACGACGGCTGGATCACCGTCGGCGACCAGTCCCTGGACGGCGGCGCCACCGCGTTCGAGGCGCTCAGGGCCGCGCACCCGGACGTCACCGCCGTGTTCGCGTTCAACGACCTGGTCGCGATCGGCGCGCTGCGGGCCGCGCGCCGGCTCGGTGTCCGGGTCCCGGCCGACTGCGCGGTGATCGGTTACGACGGGCTGAGCATCGCCGAACTGGTCGACCCGCCACTGACCACCCTCCACCTCGACAAACGGCGGCTGGGCGAGCTGGCCGTCCACCAGGTCGACCGGTTGCTCACCGGAGAACTGCCGCCTCCGGCGGTCCTGACCCCACACTTGATCGTCCGCGGTACGACCTGAGCCCGGGAGAGGGAACGGCCCGTTCCGCCCGTGCTCCCCTACCCTCCCGGCCCGGCCCCGGGTAACCCCGGGAAGTGCCCGTCCGCCAGTGCGCCGGACAGCAGGAGGCCAGCCGGGTCCTGGCCACCGGCGAAGCCTGCGCGCGCCCGGCCTACCAGAAGGGAACCAAGCCCCGCCGCCGCGCGGTCGCCGACCTCCCGATGCCGTGTCCGGCGGTTGTGGGCACACCACCCCCGTCATCGTGAACTTCGCCGCGACAACCAACCGACCAGCGACGCCGTCCGCCTCAGGCTTCACCGGACAGGTCCGTCGCGGCGTCAATGACGCCACTGGACGCGAGGTGACCCCCAGGTCCCGGCGCATGGAGGCCGCCTGCCGGGTCAACGGTGGTCGGGCCCCGTGTCCTCCGGCGAATCTCCGCGGGCGTCGAGGCGAGCGGAAATGCGCGCCCATAGACCCCGGGAACTATTCTTTAGTGCCCCGGCACTGTTCTTCGGTGCAAGATGGAATTTCGCGTTTTGGGGGCATGGTGAAAGGAAAGCACAAAGGCGACTCAATTCTTGGAAGGAGCCTTTGATGCTGACCTACCGTCTCGGGGCATCGGTGACGGCGGCGGCGGTCGCGTTCGCCGGCCTGTCGGCCCTGCCCGCCCAGGCCACGACCGCCCAGCCCGTGAACGCCCAGGTCGCCGTCGCGGACGTCGCGGATGTCACGGCCAAGGCCAAGGCGCAGACCGTCAAGGCGTACAAGCCGGTCGTCCACAAGAGGAAGGGCAAGAAGGGCAAGTACGTCTATGCCAAGGCCAGTTGGACGGCCTCCAAGAAGTCCAAGATGAGGAGGGTCTGCGTCTACCTGATCTGGGCGGGCGTGACCGGTCCGCAGATGGCCGCCGGAAACTGTCTGAAGGTATCCGCGAAGTCGAAGGGATCGGTCACCACGGGCAGCGTGAGGTGCGGCGTGTGGCCGATGCGGGTCGAGGTCTTCGGGCTCACCAAGGGCGGTAAGCAGGTCGCGCGTCACTCCAGCCCGCGGTACACCGGCTGCGGCGGCTGACCTGACCCGAAGGCACGGTGATCACCGACCGGGCGGAGTGCTGTGGTCGCGCCGATCGCCGCACGTGACCAAGCCCCGGCCACGAGGCCGGGGCTTGCGCGCGTTCGTCGGGTTCAGCTCTCGGGCGAGCCCCGCTTCACCTGGGCGACCAGCACCCCGAAGTCCGCTCTGGAAACCGCGAGGTGCCCGTACTCGGGGGCTTTGCTGTCCCGGACGGCCACGGAGCCGAAGAACGCGGCTACTTCGACACAGTCGGTGTTCTCAGCTCCGCTGCTTCGGGTGGACTTGCGCCACTGAACCATCCTGGAACGCCTCCATCTTCCTTCTGGCCACAACGCGTCACTCCAGCCCGCGGTACACCGGCTGCGGTGGCTGACCTGACCCGAAGGCATGGTGATCACCGACCGGGCGGAGTGCCGTGGTCGCGCCGATCGCCGCACGTGACCAGGCCCCGGCTCCGAGGCCGGGGCTTGCGCGCGTTCGTCGGGTTCAGCTCTCGGGCGAGCCCCGCTTCACCTGGGCGACCAGCACCCCGAAGTCCGCCCTGGAAACCGCGAGGTGCCCGGAGCCGGGGGCCTTGCTGTCCCGGATGCCTACGACGTTGATGAGTTCGGCGAGTTCAACGCAGTCGGACTCGACAGTGGTGCTTTCGCTGTGGCTGGACTTCCGCCAAGTAGTCATGAATACCGTTCCATCGCTTCCTTGAGCAGGCGCAACGATGCATCTTTGGGTAGCGCTACGTCTCCGATGAGGTCGAACCACACCCGGTATGAGGGTATATCGGTTGCATCCTGGATAAGTCTCCCGCCGCCGGGTGCTTTGGAGTAGACGACGTCCGCGCCGTCCACGGTCATGATTTTGAACGAGCCGTCACGGCCGGCGTGTGCCCCGGCTGATCGCGGGACGATCCGTATGGTGATGTGCGGTTACTGGGCGAGTTCCACCAGGTGAGCGAGTTGCTCGCGCATGATCTCGGGAGAGCCGACGAGTTCCTCGATCACGCTCTGGGCCAGGATCGCCCATACGCGCGGGCGGGGCTTGCGGTGGAGACAGGTTTGACGGTTCAGCCGCGCCTTGATCCCCTCTTCCGGATCCTCGACACCGGCCGCCTCGAACATCGCGCGGATGTAGCCCTCGACCTGGAAGAGGCCGGGCACCCACCCGAGTTCCCAGATCCGCGGCTCGGACGCCCGGGCCTCCAGCTCCAGGTGCGTCTTGAACCACTCCACGTCATGTCCGGCTTTGGCGAATTTGACCATACGCCGGAAGCGGCCGCCGGTCTCCCACGCCATGTCGATCTTTATGGCGTGTGCCTCCTGCATTTTCGTATGCCCGGACTCAATGCGTGCGACTAGTGAACGGTCGCGGTCGATGATCTCACCCATGGCGGAGAGTGACAGGCCGCGCTCGTGACGCTGTTGACGCAGTTCAAAAGCGATGAAGTCCCAGAGGTTCCCGTCCGGATCGAAGGCTGGGCGGACGCGCATGGTGATCCTCTCCGCGTTGAATTTGGAGAACTCGCGTAGTCAAGCTAGTCCGCGCGGCGCACTCTTGTCCGTGGAGCAAGAAAAAGGCGGCGAGCGCTCAACGAGTGGTTCGAATGGAGAACATGCAGCCGCGCTGCGCAGTGACAGAAAAAGATCAAGGAATGCTCTCGGGCGGGGAGCGGCGGGCCTACCTGTCGGCTCTGGATAGAGGGGTGGCCGCTGATCCGGGGCTGGCGTGCGGGATCGTGATCCACAGGGGGACTCCGATCCTGAACGTCGTGCAGGTCGGGGCGGCGCGGCGGATGGTCGAGGTCGGGTGCGACCACCGCGACGGCCGCTGGCGGTATGTGTGGGCCGACAGCGGTGAGGTCATCGCTCCGGTCGGGGATGTGGCGGGTGCCGTGCGCGTCCTCGCGCGTGAGCTGGCTGCCGGGCGGGGGTGCCGGTGAACGTTCACCGGGAGCTGAGCCAGGCCATCGAGATCGTCAGGGCCGCGTACGAGGAGGCCATGCGCGCCCATGGGCTTCTGTCGAGCACCATCGAGCTGATCAGCTCTTACGCCGAGGCCAATCTGGCCGCTCTGAACGGCTTCCCCGACGGCGCGGCCGACGATGTCCCATGACCGCCGATCAGGGACGTTGCCGTGACGGTTCGTCGCTGGTGGTCGCGGCCATGCCGGAGGCGGTCAGGACGGCGCGGGACTTCACCGCGCGCTGGTTCCTCGCCCAGGGGTTCTCCGGGTGCGTCACGGACGCCGCGCGGCTGGTCGTCACCGAGCTGGTGACCAACGCCTACCGGCACGGGTCCGGGCCGGGAGACAAGATCTTCGTTCGGCTCCACCGGGCGGGGAGCCGGGCCGTGGTGGAGGTCGGGGACGGGAGCGACGCGTGGCCCGTCGTCCGGCCGTTCGGGCTCGACGAGGTCGACGGGCGCGGGCTGGCGATGGTCGAGATCATGGCCGAGAGCTGGGGCGTCGCGCCGCTCGCGGACGGCGGAAAGATCGTTCACGCCGTTCTGCGGGGGTGAGGGAGCGGCGTTCCAGGTCGCGGGCGAGGTGGGAGCGGCGGAAGCCCTTCGAGCGCAGGTGGCGCAGGTCCTCGCGGGTGTCGTACATCAGCTGCGTGTGGAAGTAGTTCACGTGTTCCAGCACGCCGAACACGGCGAACCCCAGGCCGGGGATCGTGCCCGCGCCCGGGTCCATGACCACCGACCAGGTCGTGAACGCCACGCCCGCGGCCAGGAGCGGCGGGTTCGCCAGGCGGGCGGACGCGAAGGCGGTGGCGAACGGCAGCGGTCCTCCCGGTGCCCGGAGGCGGCGGAGTTTCGCCGCCCAGTACGCCGCGCCCTCCAGCAGGACGAGGGCGACCAGCGCGAAGCCCGTCGCGTTCGCCGCCGTGAGCGGCAGGCCGAGCGAGCCGAACCAGACGGCCGCCTGGAACGGGATGTTGAACAGTTCGAGTCCGGCCAGTGATCGCAGGCGTCGCCGGATCCGGGAGCGGTGGTCCATCCAGAGGACCGTAAAGGGGGTGAATGGTCCCGCTCTCAGCGGGTACGGGGCGCGCATGAGCAGTAAGGCGCGCCGTCGGCCCAGTAAGCAGGAGCTCGCCGAGACTGCCGACAGTCCGGTGGAGCAGAACCTCATGTTGGCCAAATACGTGATCGACGCCGCGCAGCGGGAGATGGCCGAGAAGGCACGCAAGCGGGTGCCCGCGTTGCGGATGGGGGCCGTGGCCGGGGTGCTGGGGACGATGGCCGTCGCTGCGTCCTATCGGATGAACCTCGCGCTGCTGGAGCGCAAGCTCCCGCCCGAGGCCGCGGCCCTGGTGGCGACCGCCGTCTACAGCGGGGGCGCGAGCGCGGCGGCGCTGGCGGCCATGCGGCGGTGGCGGGGGCTGCCCACGCCGCTGCCGACCGAGACCGCCAAGCAGGTCGCCGAGATCATCCAGGAGGCCGCCGACTGAGGCCGGGGACGCCCGCGAGGGCGGACACGCCCAGGCTCGTGGGCGGGGACGGGGACGGACGGTAGCGGCGCAGCAGCTCCGGTTCCGGATAGCGGCGGGTCTCGTGGTGCCACTTGGCGATGCCCGCCATCCATTCGCGCAGCTCGTCCACGTAGCCGTCCAGCGCGGCCAGCGCTCTGCCGTCCAGCTCCAGGTCGGCGGCCACCAGGGGGAGTTCGGTGGCGGCGATCCTCTCGAACTCGCGCAGCCGGGCCGCCATCAGGTCCTTCACGATCGTCATGGCCTCCGGCATCCCGCACTCCAGGAAGCGCTGCACGGCCAGCACCCCGTTGTGGATCTCGCCCTCGAACTCGATCTCCTTCTGGTAGGAGAACACGTCGTTGAGCAGGCACGCGTAGTCCATCGCCGCGTGGTTCAGCGCCTCCATCGCGCGGGTGCGGAACAGCTCGCCCGGCAGGGTCCCGCGCCGGTCGATGCGGGCCAGCGCCATGGTCATGTCCGACCCGAACGTGTGCCGCCGCATCTCGATGTAGTCGACCGGGTCGGGCACGCGCCGCTGGACGTGGTTGGCCAGCTCCCACAGCCAGCTCTCGGTCATCGTCTCCACCGCCTCCCGGAACTCCGCCCGCGCGTCGACCGGCAGCGGGGCGGCGGTGCGCCGCCACAGGTCGGCCAGGCCCGCCTCCACGGGGTTGAGCGGCGGCGGTGTCGTCCCGCAGTCGAGCGGCATGAACAGGCCCATCCGCGCGTGGAACACCTTCGCCCCGGCCGTGTCGCGGTCCCGGAAGAACACCGCCGGGAAGTAGTCGTCGCCGTAGGTGCCCCACGCCAGCCACTGCGTGGCCAGGTCGAGGCCCTCGGGCGTGGCGTCGGGGTTGAACGCCGCCGCGCAGATCTCGAACGCGAACCCGGCCAGCATCTCCGCGTCCCAGATCGGCTCCGGCAGGCGCGGGGGCGTCCCGTACATCCCCATCTCCTCGCACCAGGTGACGCAGTTGTGGCGGGCGCGGTCGCGGTGCGGGTTGGTGCGGAGCGGATAGGGGATCTCGATGTCCGGCGACGCCGTCGGCCCCACCCGCTGGTGCGGGACGTGCGGCCGCAGCGCCCGCGCCGCCCGCAGGAGGCCGGGCAGGCGCGCCGCGGCCGTTCCGAGGCCGGTCGGCCCGCCCAGCACGGTCGTCGCGCCCTTGTTCATGTAGCGGCTGGACCGCATGTGCCACTCGTGCCCGCCCGACTGCCAGTCCTGGAGGCCCTTCACGTAGGCGAGGACGGCGGCGCGTTCCGGCGGGGTCAGCGCGTGCTCCTCGAACAGCGGTGGCAGCTCGGTCACCGTCGTGTTCTCGAACTGCTGCATGCGCGACGTGACCAGGTCGTTGACGATGTCGGCGGCCCGCTGCGCCGGGACGCCGAGGAAGTGCTCCAGGACCAGCACGCAGTTGTTGACCTCGCCCTCGCTCTCGGTCTCGCGCTGGTAGGAGAAGATGTCGTTGCGGAAGTGGACGGCGTCGGAGAAGGTGTCGCGCAGCACCCGCAGCGGCCGGGTCCCCGCCACCCGCGCGGGCACCTCGGCGCGGCAGGCGTGCTCGACCAGCCCCGCCGACCAGGGCGCGCCGCCGACCTTGCGGCGCATCTCCACGTACTCGACCGGGTTGGGCAGCCGCCCCTCGTCGATGTTGGACAGCTCCCACAGCGAGGAGTGCAGCAGGTGCCGGGTGCTCTCGGCGAACCGCTCCGCCCACGCCGGGGACATCGCCGGAGCCGTCCGCGCCCACAGGTCGGCCAGGCCGCGTTCGACGGCGTTGGTCGGCTCGGGCACCGGCGCGCCGGGCTCCAGCGGCATGAACGCGTCCAGCCGCTCCAGGTACCGCCCGGCGCCCTCCCGGTCGCGGGTCTTCTTGAACACCTCCAGGAAGTGGTCGTCGAAGTAGAAGACCCACACGTACCAGTCGGTGACCAGGTCGAGCTCGTCGGCGTCGCAGTCGGGATGGGTGTAGGCGCACAGCAGCGCGTAGTCCATCGCCTCCAGGGCGGCCCCGTCCCAGATGTCCGGGGTGCCGGGGTCGCGGGTCTCGTCGAGCATGCCCATCGAACGCGCCCACGCGCGGGTGTGCGCCCGGGCCCGCTCCAGGTGCGGGTTGATCCGCGCGGGGTGGAGGACGTAGAAGTCCGGCAGTGCGAACGGCTGCATGTCCCAGAACCTAATGCAATCGCCCGGTCACCAGAGGTGACAATGGCCTGCCTGTGGATAACCCGGCCGGGACGGCCGTCCCGGAAACGGCCGGACACCAGGCCGTGCCGCCCGGGACGCCCCCCTTCCTACGCTCCCGGAAAGACGAACCGACCGAACGGGGGAACGGGGACATGCGAGGAGACCACGGGGGCGACCGGCCTCTGGAGACACCGGTCTGGCTGCTGATGGG
Source organism: Actinomadura kijaniata NBRC 14229 (assembly GCF_001552175.1). Taxonomy (GTDB): domain Bacteria; phylum Actinomycetota; class Actinomycetes; order Streptosporangiales; family Streptosporangiaceae; genus Spirillospora; species Spirillospora kijaniata. Next base: position 33,802 of record NZ_BCQR01000001.1, on the reverse strand, counting down.
GGCCACCGGCAGCGTTCCGGGCGTGCTGCGGGCGGCGCGCGGGCGCCTGGCCCTGCGGGTGACCGGCCGCGGCGCGCTCGGCCCGGCGCACCTGCGCGTACTGGAACGCCGCCTGGGCACCGAGGGCCTGGCCGAGCAGCTGGCGGCGGGCCGGGAGCTGGTCCTGTTCGACGTCCCGGTGGAGAAGGTCGAGGACGTCCGCTTCCCCTGGTACAACTTCGGCGCGGGGATGAAGCTGAAGGTGGGCGGCGCGGGCTTCCGGCTGTCGTTCGTCCGGCCCGGCAACACCGCCGGGGACCCCGGTCTCGCGGGCATCGCGCCGAGCCGCGCCAACGGCCGTCTCTGGAAGGACGCGCTCGCCGCCGCGACCGGCTGACGCGCGGGAACGGCTCGCGGCCGTTCGATTCACGCCCACGGGGGAAGGACCACGATCATGGACGGCGTGGACACCTCGATCACCCTGACCGTGAACGGCCGCGAGCATCGCCTGCGGATCGACGTGCGGTCCTCCCTGCTGGACGTGCTGCGGGAGGATCTGGGCCTGACCGGCTCGAAGAAGGGCTGCGACCAGGGTCAGTGCGGCGCGTGCACGGTGCTGCTGGACGGCCGCCGCGCCAACGCGTGCCTGGCGCTGGCCGTCGCGCAGGACGGCGCGGAGGTGACGACCGTCGAGGGGCTGGCCGACGGGGACGCGCTCAGCCCGCTGCAACGGGCGTTCATCGAACGCGACGCGTTCCAGTGCGGCTACTGCACGCCCGGCCAGCTCTGCTCGGCGACCGGGATGCTGGAGGAGGCCGCGCGGGGCTGGCCCAGCGCCGTCACCGGGGACCTCACCGCCGACCCGGACCTGGACGAGACGGAGATCCGCGAGCGGATGAGCGGGAACCTGTGCCGCTGCGGCGCGTACGAGGGCATCGTCGCGGCCGTGAAGGAGGCGCGGGCATGAGGCCGTTCGCCTACGAGCGGGCCGCGACCGCCGAGGAGGCGCTGGCGCGGTGCGACGAGGAGACCCGCTACCTGGGCGGCGGCACCAACCTGGTGGACCTGATGCGGCTGGGCGTGGAGCGGCCCGCCCGGCTCGTGGACGTGACCCGGCTGCCGCACGACCGGATCGAGGAACGTTCCAGCGGCGCGCTGCGCATCGGCGCGGCCGTCCGCAACAGCGACCTGACCGCCCATCCGGCGGTCCGCCGCCACCACCCGATGCTCGTCCAGGCGGTCCTGTCGGGCGCGTCCGGGCAGATCCGCAACCAGGCCACCGTCGGCGGCAACCTCCTCCAGCGCACCCGCTGCTCCTACTTCCAGGACATCACCAAGCCCTGCAACAAGCGCGAGCCCGGCACCGGCTGCCCCGCCATCGACGGCGAGCACCACAACCTGGCGATCCTCGGCCACTCGGAATCCTGCGTGGCCACGCACCCGTCGGACATGGCGGTGGCGCTGGCCGCGCTGGACGCGACCGTCCTCACCAGGGGCCGGGGCGGCGAGCGCGCGATCCCGCTGGCCGACTTCTACCGCCTGCCCGGCTCCCACCCCGAGCGCGACACCACCCTGGAACCGGGCGAGCTCGTCACCGCCGTCGAGGTCCCGCCGCTGGCGATGCCGTCCCGCTACCGGAAGGTCCGCGAACGCGCGTCGTTCGCGTTCGCGCTGGTGTCGATCGCCGCCGCGGCCGACGTCCGCGACGGCGTGGTCCGGGACTGCCGCATCGCGCTCGGCGGGGTCGCCCACCGGCCCTGGCGCGCCCGCCGCGCCGAGGACCACCTGCGCGGCCGCCCCCTCACCCGGGAGAACCTGGCCGGCGCCGCCGACCAGGAGCTGGCCGCCGCGCACCCGCTGCGCGACAACGCCTACAAGCTGCGCCTGGCCCGCAACCTGATCGTCCGGACCCTGCTGGAACTGGGGGAGCGCGCATGAACGCCATCGGCTCGCGAAGCCGTGTCGAGGGCCGCGAGAAGGTCACCGGCGAGGCCCGGTACGCCGTCGAGCACCCCGTGCCGGGCGCCGCGTACGCGTGGGTCGTGCAGTCCACGGTCGCCAAGGGCGAGATCACCGCGTTCGACACCGCGGACGCCGAGGCGCTGCCCGGCGTGCTGACCGTGCTGACCCCCGACAACGCCCCCGAGCTGGCCCCGGTCAGCGACGGCGAGCTGGCGGTCCTGCAGGGCCGGAAGGTGTCCTACCGGGGCCAGATCGTCGCGGCCGTCGTCGCCGAGACCCTGGAGACGGCCCGCGAGGCCGCCCGCCTGGTCCGGGTCACCTACGCGGCCAGGCGGCACGACGTGCGCCTGACCCCCGACCACCCCGGCCGCTACACGCCCGACGAGGCCGAGGACGGCCCCTGGCAGGCGCGGCAGGGCGATCCGGAGGACGCGTTCCGGGCCGCGCCGGTGCGGATCGACTGCACCTTCACCACGCCCGCCGAGCACAACAACCCCATGGAGCCGCACGCCACCCTCGCGGCCTGGGACGGCGACGCCCTCACCGTCCACGACTCCAACCAGGGCCCCTCCACGGTCCGCTCCACCCTCGCCAAGGTGTTCGAGCTGGACCCGGCGCGGGTCCGGGTGATCTCCCCGCACATCGGCGGCGGCTTCGGCTCCAAGGGCACGCCCCGCCCCAACGTCGTGCTCGCCGCGATGGCCGCCCGCGCCGTCGGCCGTCCGGTGAAGCTGGCGTTCACGCGCCGCCAGATGTACGCGCTGACCGGCTACCGCAGCCCCACGGTCCAGCGCGTCCGGCTGGGCGCGGCGGAGGACGGCCGCCTCACCACGATCATCCACGAGTCGTTCGAGCAGTCCTCCACGGTCCGGGAGTTCGCCGAGGAGAGCACCACGCCCACCCGCGTGATGTACCGGGCCCCGAACCGCCGCACCGCCTACCACCTGACCAGGCTCGACGTCCCGTCCACGTCGTGGATGCGGGCGCCGGGCGACGCGCCGGGGATGTTCGCGCTGGAGTCGGCGATGGACGAGCTGGCGGTCGTCCTCGGCCTCGACCCGATCGAGCTGCGCGTCCGCAACGAGCCGGACGGGCACCCCGAGGACGGCCGGCCGTTCTCCTCCCGGAACCTGGTGGCGTGCCTGCGCGAGGGCGCGGCGCGGTTCGGCTGGTCCGACCGCGACCCGACGCCCGGCGTGCGGCGCGTCGGCCGCAGGCTCGTCGGCACGGGCGTGGCGGCGGCGACCTACCCGGTGCTGCGCAGCCCCGCCCAGGCCACCGCCCGCGCGAACGCCGACGGCAGCTACACCGTCCGCATCGCCGCGATCGACCTGGGCACCGGCGCGCGGACGGCGCTGGGACTGATCGCCGCCGAGACGCTGAAGGCCGACCCCGCCCAGGTCACCGTCGAGATCGGCGACAGCGACCTGCCGCGCGCCGGCCTGGCCGGGGGCTCGGCGGGCACCGCGGGCTGGGGCACGGCCGTGGTGCGCGCGTGCGAGGCGCTGCTGTCCAAGCTGAACGGGCACGTCCCGCCCGAGGGCGTCGAGGCGGCGGCCGACACCACCGAGGAGGTGAAGGGGCAGGGCGACGAGTACGCGCGGCACTCGTTCGGCGCGCACTTCGCGGAGGTCGAGGTGGACGTCGACACCGGCGAGATCCGCGTCCCCCGGATGCTGGGCGTGTTCGCGACCGGCCGCATCGTCAACGCCAAGGCCGCCCGCTCCCAGTTCCTCGGCGGAATGATCATGGGGTTGGGGATGGCGCTGATGGAGGAGAGCGTGCTGGACGAGGCGTTCGGCGACCATCTGACCGCCGACCTGGCCCAGTACCACATCCCGGCCAACGCCGACGTCCGCGACCTGGACGCGGTCTGGCTCGACGAGCACGACCCGCACGTCAACCCGATGGGCACCAAGGGCATCGGCGAGATCGGCATCGTGGGCGCGGCGGCGGCGATCACCAACGCGGTCCACCACGCGACCGGCGTCCGCTTCCGCACCCTGCCCCTCACCCCGCCGCGCGTCCTCCCGGAGCTGTAGGGAGAGAATTCTCCGAAGTTCTTCGGGCGGGATGTCGAGGACGGGGTCCCGGCTCCGACCGAAGGGTGAAGGGCGCCCGCAGGGGGCGCCGGGACAGGGGAACCGACCGTGAAGTACATGCTGCTGATCTACAACCGGCCCGGGTTCGTGGACGAGCTGTCGGAGGAGGAGCGGACCGCGCTGTTCGGCGAGGTCGACGAGATCATGCGCGAGCTCACCGAGGCCGGGGAGCTGGTCGGCGGGGAGGCGCTGGCCCACCCCTCGCACACCCGCACCGTGCGGATGGGCGACGGGGCCCCCGCCGTGACCGACGGGCCGTTCCTGGAGTCCAAGGAGGTGTTCGCCGGGTACGTCGCGGTGGACTGCTCCGCCGACCGCGCCGCCGAGATCGCCGCCCGCTGGCCGGACGTGCGCTACGGCGGCGTGATGGAGATCCGTCCGTTCATGGGCGGGTCCGGGACGGAGATGTGACGACGCCGGCCGTTCCCGAGGACCTGCTGCGCGCGCTCGCGCCGCAGGTCCTCGGGACGCTGGTGCGGCGGCACGGGCAGTTCGACGCCTGCGAGGACGCCGTGCAGGAGGCGCTGCTCGCGGCGGCCGTCCAGTGGCCCGAGGAGGGCGTTCCGGACAGCCCGCGCGGGTGGCTGCTGACGGTCGCGACGCGGCGGCTCACCGACCTGTGGCGCAGCGAGCACGCGCGGCGCGACCGGGAGGCCGCCGTCGCGGTCGAGGAGGAGCGGGTCGCGCCCGCGCCGGACGAGGAGCCGTCCGGGCGGGACGACACGCTGACGCTGCTGTTCCTGTGCTGCCATCCGGCGCTGTCGGAGCCGTCGCAGGTCGCGTTGACGCTGCGGGCCGTCGGGGGCCTCACCACCGCCGAGATCGCGCGGGCGTTCCTGGTGCCCGAGGCGACCATGGCCCAGCGCATCAGCCGCGCCAAGGCGACCATCCGGAAGGCCGGGGCGCGGTTCGAGCCGCCCCCGCCGGGGGAGCGGGCGCGGCGGCTCGGGGTGGTGCTGCACGTCCTCTACCTGATCTTCAACGAGGGCTACACCGCCTCCAGCGGCCCCGACCTGCGGCGCGCCGACCTGACCGCCGAGGCGATCCGGCTCACCCGGGCCCTGCGCGCGCTGCTGCCCGGCAACGGGGAGGTGACGGGGCTGCTGGCGCTGATGCTGCTGACCGACGCCCGCCGCGCCGCCCGCACCGGGCCGGACGGGCTGCTGGTGCCGCTGGCCGAGCAGGACCGTTCCCGGTGGGACCGCGCGGAGATCGAGGAGGGCGTCGCTCTCGTCACCGACGCGCTCACCTGGTCGCCGCCCGGCCTCTACCAGGTGCAGGCCGCCATCGCCGCCGTGCACGCCGAGGCCGCGGGCGACGCCGACACCGACTGGCCGCAGATCCTCGCCCTGTACCGGCTGCTGTCCCACCTGGCGCCGAACCCGATGGTCACCCTCAACGAGGCCGTCGCCACCGCCATGGTCCACGGGCCCCGCGCGGGCCTGGAGATCCTGGACGGGCTGGAGGCCGACGGCCGGCTCACCGACCACCACCGCCTGACCGCCGTCCGCGCCCACCTGCTGGAACGCGACGGCGACCGCTCCGCCGCGCGCGACGCCTACCGCCGCGCCGCGCGCCTCACCACCAGCCTTCCCGAACGCCGCTACCTGGAGACCCGCGCGGCCCGGCTCAACGAAAGCGACCCCTCATGAGCACCCTGAACGTCCCCGGCGCCACCCTCCACCACGAGGTCCAGGGCACCGGCCCCGTCCTGCTGATGATCTGCGGCGGGATCTTCGACGCCGACGCCTACCTCCCGCTGGCCGCGCGGCTGGCCGACCGGTTCACCGTCGTCCGCTACGACCGGCGCGGCAACTCCCGCAGCCCCCTCGCCGACCCCGACGAGCCGCAGACGATCGCGCTGCACGCCGACGACGCGTACCGGATCCTGGCGGCCGTCACCGACGAGCCCGCCCACGTGTTCGGCGTCAGCTCCGGCGCGCTGATCGGCATGGAACTGGCCGCCCGCCACCCCGAGCGGGTGCGCGCCCTGGTCGCGCACGAGCCGCCCGCGTTCGGGCTGCTGCCGGACGCCGCCGACTTCCGCGCCGGGTTCGCCGAGGTCGAGGCGGTGTACCGGGAGGCCGGGGCGGGCGCGGCGATGGGGCGGTTCGGCGAGCTGATGGGGATGAGCGGCGACGGGCAGGACGACGGGCAGGAGGGCGGGCAGGAGGCCCCCGGAGGCGAGCCCGACCCCGCGTTCCTGGAGGCCATGGCCCGCATGGAGCGCAACATGGACTTCTTCGTCGGGCACGAGGCGGTCCCGTTCAGCCGGGAGGACCCGGACCTGGACGCGCTCAAGGGCGTCCGCGTGGTCCCGACGGTGGGCGCGGCCTCGGCCGGGGAGCCGCCGCACCGCGCGGGGCTCGCCGTCGCCGAACGCCTGGGCGTCGCGGCGACGACGCTCCCCGGCGGCCACGGCGGCTTCGGCGAGCACCCCGCCGAGTACGCCGCCCACCTCACCGGGCTGCTCGCGGACTAGAGGCCGAGCGCCTCGCGGATCAGCGGCGCGGTGTCCTCCAGCCCCGCCGCCCGCTGCGACTCCACGATGAACCTCGCGTCGTCGCCGACCAGCTGCCGGAACGGCGCGTCGTCGTCGAGGGCGGCGCGGCGGATCGCCTCCACCACCGGCGTCGGCTCGTTCCGCTCGCCGCCGGTCAGGCCCGCCGCCCGCTCCCAGAACAGGTGGTACTCCTCCCACAGCGGGTGGCCGGGCGCGAACGCCTCCGCCACCGGGGCGTTCGCGACGAACCCCGTCTCGAACGCCCCCGGCTCCACCAGCCGCACCCCGATGCCCGCCCCGGCCAGCTCGAAGCTCAGCACCTGCGACAGCGCCTCCACCGCGTGCTTGCTGGCGCTGTAGAGCCCCTCGTAGGGCGCGGCGAACAGGCCGGACGAGGAGGAGACGTTGACGATCCGGCCGCCGCCCCGCCGCCGCATCCCCGGCACCACGGCCCGCACCATGCGCAGCACGCCGGTGACGTTGGTGTCGAACTGGGCGGCGATCTCGGCGTCCGACAGCGTCTCCAGCGGGCCGCGCTGGGCGTACCCGGCGTTGTTGACCAGCACGTCGACCCGGTCGCCGATCTCCGCCATCGCGCGGGCGACCGAGCCGGGATCGGTGACGTCCAGGCGGTGCGCCGTCAGCCGCAGCCCCTCCCGTTCGGCGATCCCGGCCAGGTCGGAGCGGTCCGGGTCGCGCAGGGTCGCGAAGACCCGGTGCCCGCGCCGGGCCAGGTCCAGCGCCGACAGGCGGCCGAAGCCGGACCCGCAGCCGGTGATCACGATATGGGGCATGGGGTGTCCTCCCGGAGGGGTCAGGGGATCTCGAACGGGTCGGTCGCGCCGGTGAACGGCCCGTCCGGGGTGTCGCCCAGGTAGCGGATCCGGTACGTCCCGGCCGGGGCGTCCCCGGGAACGTCCCAGGTGATCGTCACGGTGGACCCGGCGTCGCCGGTGCGCGCCCAGCGGAACGTCGTGCACCAGTCGCCGTCGTCGGCCACCCGCGTCCAGGCGTCGCCGTCCCGGCGCTCCACCGCCAGGTAGGTGCCGCCCCGCCGCAGGTCGTTGCCGGGGTGCGCGCCCACGAACCGGGCGGTCACCGTCCGGTCGTCGCGGCCCACCGACAGCACGTCCCCGAACGCGCGCCGCGGGTGCGGCCGGTCCGGCGGGATCGTGTGCCGGGCGCGGCGCGCCGGCGGCTCCGGCTCGGGCGTGCCGCGCCCCACCGGCGCGCCGTCGCGCATGGCCGTGGCCAGCCCCGCGCCGATCTGGCACAGCGCCGGGAGCTGCCAGCGGCCGAACAGCGTGCTGCCGCCCTCGTACTCGCGCGCGTCGTACTCCTCGGGCGTGGTCGTGTAGTGCATGTAGCCGTTGCTGTAGCCCGCGACCAGCACGTTCTCCAGCTCCGCGCCGACGATCCCCGCGACGGCGCGGCGCAGCCGCAGGCCCGCCACGATCGTCACCTCGCCGGGGATCCCGACCAGGTACAGCGGGCCGATCCGCAGCAGCTGGAACGCGAACCGTTCGGCGACCATCGGCCGGAACCGGTTGGCGACCCCGGCGGGAAGCGTGACGGCCTTGGGGTACTGCGCGTCGCGCAGCCGCGGTGCCAGGGGGTAGACCAGGCAGTGGGACAGCGCGTCCCACACCGGGTTGCGGCCCTCCCGGAACCCCTTGAACGCCGGTCCGTCCACCCCGGCCCCCGCCCAGGCGGACGCCCCGGCGACCGGACGGCCGGTGCGGTGCGGCCTCCCGTCGCCGGTGAACTCCGGGCGGACCAGCACGTTCCCCATGTCCACGTGGGTGAGCCGCGCGTCGATCGGGCCGTCGATCTCCGCGCAGCGGACGGCGGTCGCGGCCCGGTACTGGCGTTCGCCGATCAGGCGGGCGTTGGTCCACTGGTCGTCGGTGGGGCCCCGGCCCTCGGCCAGCCACAGGTTGGGGGACATGTCCCCGGCGTTGGTCTGCGGGAACGCCGCCACGAAGCCCGGCCCGTCCAGGTAGTCCACGCCCTCGACGAGGCGTTCCCAGTGGTAGGCGGCGTAGCCCTTGTTGTCGCCGGAGATCAGGGTGTTGCGGTTGGTGAGGCTCGTGTTGTGGGTGGCGAACCAGCAGACCGCGCCGACGAGGCGGCCCTCGCGTTCGATCCGCAGCACCGTGACCTGCGGGTCGATCGCGTCGGGGAAGAACGCGCGGTCCGCGGCGGGGTTGCGGTCGAACGCCCGGCGGGACCGGTTGACGCTGGCGTCCCGCAGCTCGCCGTGCCCGAGCAGCAGCCGCGCCGGGGCCAGGTCCTCGTGCGCGCGCGTGGCGGCCTCCACGATCCCGTCCACGATCGCGCCGAACGTCCTGTCCCGGAAGCCGCCGGCGGTGGAGTTGTACAGGGCGTGCCTGGCGTAGCCGCCGGGGCCGCAGTGGGTGTGCGTCGCGGTGATCATGACGTTGGTCTCGTCGTAGCCGTCCGGCAGGCGCGGCAGCACCGCCCGCACGACCGAGTCGAACATCAGCGGCAGGTCGCACACCACCAGCAGCGCCCGGTCCCCCTGGCGTTCGAACGCGAAGGCCCGCGCCCGCAGCCGGGTGTGGATCCCGTCGCTGACCTGCCACTTCATGCCGTAACCGAGCATCCCGCACTCGGCGGCCTCGCCCGTGACGTCCGCGATCCCGCGCCCGGCCAGATAGGTCACCCGCCGCCCCTCTCCAACCTGAAGATCCTTCGCGTTGCGATCCTCGCGCGCCGGAAACCCGCTGACAATGGGGCGAAAGGGGATAGGTCAGAAAAATGGCGAGGCGGCGGGTGCGCGTCGCGCCCGCCGCCTCGCCGCCGTGCCGCTACACCGTGATCGGGAGCTCGGCGGGGCCGCGCAGGTTGATCCGGCCGTTCCACCGCACCTCGCCGCCGGGGGCGAGGCCGGGGAAGCGGGTCACCAGGCGTTCGAACGCCACCCGCCCCTCCAGCCGGGCCAGCGCCGCGCCCAGGCAGTGGTGGACCCCGGAGCCGAACGACACGTGCTGGCGGGCGTTGTCCCGGTCGATCCGCAGCCGGTCGGCGTCGGAGCCCCAGAACGCCTCGTCCCGGTTGGCCGACGCCAGCACCACCGACACGAACGAGCCCTCCGGGATCACCTTGCCGCCCAGCTCGAACGGCGCGGTGGTGACGCGGCGGGTCTGCTGGACCGGGCTGTCGTAGCGCAGGAACTCCTCCACCGCGTTGGCCGCCAGCTCGGGGCGCTCGCGCAGCAGGGCGAGCTGGTCGGGGTTGCCCAGCAGCGCGACGGTGCCGTTGGCGATCAGGTTCACGGTCGTCTCGTGCCCGGCCACGTACAGCAGCACCAGCTGCGCGACCAGCTCGTCGTCGCTGAGCCGGTCGCCGTCCTCCTCGGCGGCGATCATCGCGGTGAGCAGGTCGTCGCCCGGGTGCTCGCGCTTGTAGGCGATGAGGTCCCGGGCGATCTCGGCGAGCTCGTCGCCCGCCGCGATGACCCGCGCCAGCGTCTCGTCGTCGGGCACCGGCTCCAGCGAGCGCACCAGCCACCCGCTGAGCTCCCGGATGCGCAGGTGGTCGGTCGGCGGCAGGCCCAGCATCCGCGAGATCACCTCGAACGGCAGCGGGAACGCCAGCGACTCCACCAGGTCGCCGCCCCCGTCGGCCGCGATCCGGTCCAGCCCCTCGTCCACCAGCTCGGCGACCTGGGGCTCCAGCGCCCCGACCGAGCGCGGCGTGAACACCTTGGCCACCAGCGAGCGCAGCCGGGTGTGGTCGGGCGGGTCGCGGTCCAGCATGGACAGGCTGAGGATGGTGCCCGCGCCGGTGTCGCTGTCGATCGCGTCGTACTGATCGCGCAGCATGCCCGCGTTGACCAGCCTCTCCTCCACCGACAGCTTGGAGCGCAGCACGGTCACCGCGTCCTCGTACCGGGTGACCATCCACAGCCCGAACGGGTGGTCGTGGACCGGGTCGGTCTCCCGCATCCGCCGGTAGGTGGGGTAGGGGTCGTCGGTGTAGCCGGGCTCGAACGGGTTGAACAGCAGTTCCGTCTCGGTCATGAGATGCCTCCGGGGTGTCGGAAGGTCGGGGGAGGGGTTCAGGGGGTGGCCGGGCGGGGCCGGAAGAACGCGGGGCACCGCCGGCGCCTGCTCGCGGCGCGGCGCGGCGGGACGGACGCGGTGGTCCCGCGGCGGGTGGCCGGGCGGGTCCAGAGCGCGTCACCGGTCGGGACGCCGGGCGGGGGAGCGGCCGGGAGCAGGTCCAGATGGACGCCGGTCGCCCAGTGCAGCATGCGGCGGTGGCGGAGGTGCAGCTCCGCCAGCGCGGGGTGGTCGAGGTGCGCGTCCAGCAGCAGGCGCTCGCCGGGGGTGTCGGCGGCCAGGCCGTGCCACAGGGCGGCCAGCGCGGAGTCGATGTCCTCGGGCCGGTTCTCCAGCAACGCGTCCAGCCGCGTGTCGAACGCCCGGTACCAGCGGCGCTGGACCTCCAGCAGGAAGGCGCCGAGCCCGCCGAACGCGGCGTCGATCTCGGCCCGCCGTCCGCCCGGGACCTCCGGGACCCCGGTGCGGGCGACCTCGTCGAGGACGTCCCGGACCAAGGAGTGGTGCGTGCTGTTCCACGACATTGTGGGCACCTACTTGGTGTTGGAAACATACGCTGTGTATGTCTCCGTTCCTATGTCGGCCGCCGCCGGGCCGTCAAGGTGGCCTACGTCACTCGGACGCGTTTGCGCAGGGCATGCGCGTACGGCGCGTATGTGACCTACGCTGTGCTTGTCGTATGGTTTCGGCATGCCGACCGTGAAGAGCCGACGCGAGCAGTACTCCGAGGAGACCCGGACGGCGCTGCTGGACGCGGCCACCCGCCGGTTCGCCGAACACGGGTTCGCCGGGACCTCCCTGGAGGACGTCGCCTCCGACATCCGCGCCACGCGCGGTGCGGTCTACCACCACTTCGCCAACAAGACCGCCCTGTTCCAGGCCGTGTTCGAACGCCTGGAGGAGGACGCGGTCCGCCAGACCGCCGAGGCCGCCGACGCCCACTCCGACCCCTGGGCCGCCGCGCTCGCGGCGCAGGAGAAGTTCCTCGACCAGTGCTGCGACCCGGTCTACGGGCGGATCGTCTGGCAGCAGGCCCCCATCGCGCTCGGCTGGGAGCGGTGGAACGAGTGCGAGGAGAAGTACGGCTACGGCCTGGTCGAGGAACTCGTGGGCGAGCTGATGGCCGCGGGCGGCCTGCCGGAGATGCCGCTGGAGGCGGCGTCGCGCGTCCTGTTCCACGTCCTCGGCGCGGCGGGCATGGCCCTGGCGGCGGCCCCCGAGGCCGACAAGGCCCGCGTCCGCGCCGAGTACGGCGAGGTCATCGGCCACATCGTCGCGGGCCTGCGCCTCTCCGCCGAGGGCACGGCTCAGTCCCGGCGGTAGACCGTGATCGAGTGCCCGACGGTCCCGACCGGCCGGCTGGTGGCCAGCAGGGCGCGCAACCGCCGGTCGGCCTTGGCGATCCGGCTGTTGGACACCGCGAGCACGCCCCGGACCCGCTCGGGCGGCACCGCGAGCGGATCGGACGCCCTGATCCCGTAGTGCTCGGGGACGCCGCTGCCCTTGTACAGCAGCCACACCCGCTCACCCGGATGGCGTTCCCGCAGGTGGTCGGCGAGCCTGCCCAGGTCCTGCCCCCAGTCGACGTTGGAGTCGTGCAGGTGCCGGTGGGTTCGCGCGGGACCGCCGAACGCCTCGTTGGAGTACGGCAGGTAGTACGGGAACGTCCGCAGCGAGCTGACCGCGACGAACGCCAGCGCCGCCGCCCCCGCGACCCGCGCCCACCGCCGCCGGACGAGGAACACGCACGCCCCCGCCACCGCCAGGAACATCGGAACGAAGACCACGTACCGGACGCCGAGGTCGCGGGACCCGGTCATCGCCACGCCCGTCAGCACGGCGGCGGGAACGAGCACGTACACCGCCGCGGCGCGCAGCCGCGCCACCATCACGACGGCGCCGGCCGCCCACAGCGCGAGCGCGCCGAGCGGCGTCTTCACCAGCAGCGCCGCGGGCAGGTAGTACCAGAGCGAACCCGCGTAGCGGCGCCCGAACAGGAACCCCTCCACCCGGCTGGCGTAGTCGAACCCGTACCGGTCGAACGCGAACTGCATCCGCATCCCGTCCCGGTACGGCCGGGGGAGCGGCAGCGCGTCGACGAGCAGCCCGCGCAGGCCCCCGACGTCCGGCACGCCGCCCGGCGGCGTCCAGCGCAACCGGGGATCGACGGCCAGATAGCAGACCCACACGACGACAGCCGCCGTCACCGCCACCCCGGCCGCCGCCAGCAGGCCGGCCGCGAGCCGCCGCGTCCGCCGCGCGTTCCGGACCGAGGCGACCACCAGCCCGCAGACCACCGGGACCGCCGCGACAGCGTTCATCTTGGTCGCCATCGCCGCGCCGAGCGCCACCCCGGCGAGCGGGAGGCACAGCCCCGGCCGCCGCCGCGCCAGCCACACCAGCCAGACCGCCGTCAGCAGGAACCCGGCGGCCGGGACGTCGAGCGTCGCCAGCGACCCGTGCGCGATGACGTCCGGCGAGAACGCGTACAGCCCGAGCGCCGCCAGCCCGCCCGCCGTGCCGGCCAGATCCCGCGCGAACGCGAAGACCACCAGCCCGAACAGCAGCGTCAGCACGATCACCGGCAGCCGCGCCCACAGCATCAGCCGCCAGGGGTCGTTGCCCGCCCCGTACAGCAGGTGCCGCCCGGCCCTGTACTGGGAGCCGGCGAACGCGGGATCGAACCGCGGATCGGCGAACGCCACCCCGGCCCCCACGACCAGCTTGCCCAGCGGCGGATGCTCGGGGTTGTAACGCAGGTCGTGCTGCCGCTGGTAGACGACGGCGGCGGCCACGTACACCGGCTCGTCGACGGTCGGCGTCTGCCGCAGCGCCGCCGTGACCATCCCGGCCGCCATCTGACCGAGCAGCACGACCACCGCGAACGCCACCACCACCCGCCCCGCCATCACCCACCCCACACCGGCGGGCCCGCATCGCCCACTCCACCTCGGTACGTGAGAAACCCCTGCTGTGTATCAAAGGCAAGTGAACAACGAGGGGCCTCGCCCGGTCGGCGCGACGCTCCCTCAACGGCCCGGGGGCCGGGGTGACGGGGAGTCGCCCGGGCCCAGGCCCGCGCGGACGGCGAAGACGGCCAGGCGGATGCGGTTGGGGCAGCCGGTCTTGGCGAGCAGCGCGGCGACGTGGGTCTTGACCGTGGTCACGCCGAGGTGGAGCCGGGCGGCGATCTCCTGGTTGGTCAGCCCGGCGGCGACCAGGACCAGGACCTGGCGCTCGCGTGGCGTGAGGTCGCCGGGGTCGGCCTCGGGGCGGACGCTGACGGCCCGTTCGACCAGGCGGCCGAGGACCTCCTGGCTGAACGGCGTCCCGCCCGCGGCGGCGCGGCGCACGGCGTCCAGCAGCTCGCCCGGCGGCGCGCTCTTGAGCAGGAACCCGCAGGCCCCGGCGGCCAGCGCCGGATAGAGATGGTCGTCGTCGCCGAAGGTGGTGAGCGCCAGCACCCGGGTCGCGGGGCGGGCCGCCAGGATGCGCTCGGTGGCGGCGGCGCCGTCCAGGACGGGCATCCGCAGGTCCATCAGCACCACGTCGGGGAGCAGCCGCCCGGCCAGCGCCACCGCCTCGCGCCCGTCGGCGGCCTCCCCGGCGACCGCCATGTCGGCGGCCGACTCGCAGAGCACGCGCAGGCCCGCCCGGACCAGGTGCTGGTCGTCGGCGACCAGGACGCGGATCACGGCCGCGCCCCCGCCCGCGGCAGCTCGGCCGACAGCCGCCAGCCGGTCCCGGCGGGGCCCGCCTCGAACGCGCCGCCGAGCAGGTCCACCCGTTCGCGCATGCCGGTCAGCCCGTGGCCGGGCGGCGCCGGAGCGCCGTGCCCGTCGTCGCTGATCACCAGGTGGACGGCGCCGGCGTCGCCCCGAGGACGCGTTCCGCCTGATCTGGCCGATCTGCGTCCTGACCGTGCTGATGTTCCGGGAGCCCCGCAGCCACCCGGTCCTCCGTGAGTGCTGTGTCGACCCCGCCATCGGACACGGACCGGCGGAGATCCGGGAACAGGTCAAGGATCGCCTCCGGCAGGCGTTCCCACCCGTTCGGCTCGTACCGTCCGAAACGAGCGAAGCCGCACCGGGGATGTCGGCGCAGTGGCGACGCAAATCAGGGGAGGGTTCAGGGGCGGCGGGGCCCTGATTCGATGATCCGATCAGCCGGACAGTGAGGCCAGGTGGTCGGCCAGGCGGATCCCACTGGACCACAGGCGGCTGAAATAGCCGATGGCGCCGCGCGCGAACTCCTGGTCATCGATTCTGAACCCACCCATCCGCGGGGACGCCCCGGCGTCGAAAGCGAGGAAAACCGACGTATCGTCGAAGATGGCGATATTGACTGGATCAGTGTTTATCTGCCAGTCCAATACACGCACCTCGTAGCCGGGAATCTTCTGGGTGTGGCGGCGGACCTCCTGGCCCCAGTCGAGCATTTCGGCGTTGGGTAGGCAGACGAGCCGACGAACCGAATGAGATTCCGATAGGGCGGCCCAAGAGAGGATCGCGTTGAAGTACTCGTTCGCGGCCCGACCGGTCTCCTGGTCGGTGAACCCCGCGAAGTAGTGCGGAGGCGTCGTCCGAATGTAGGTGGTCAAGATGCGGTGTTCGGTTCGGCGGACCTCTGCGGCCAGAGTCAGGTAGAACTCACGCCCAGTCAGGTGGCGAACGGCCGGACGCGAAGTCGCTGGAACGTCACCCGCGCCGGGCACGGGGAGATCGGCGTTGATCTCCCTATCGGTTTCCGTCCACTTGTACCGCCACGCGTCGACGTCCCCCCTGCAGGCACGCACGAAGGCTTCCGTCTGGAACCAGGAAGGGAAGCGGTGACCATTGAGGATGGCCGAAACGGTGGCGTGGCTGCAGTGCATCGCGGCGGCTAGTAGCTGTTGCTTGGGTTTTCCTGCGTCGCGATGAAGTTCCCGTAGTTCGAGCGCGAAGCGTTCGACGGGCACCGCCGGATCCAGACGACGTGGACGTGGGGGCACGGCTCAAGCCTCCAGGGGAGCGTTGCCCGCCATTGTCCGCCATCATCAGTTCTCTTCCACCGCATTCGACAAGATCTCTTGCCGTAGCTCCTTGTGAGGTAAGGCCGCATCCTTGTTCACTCCCGGCGGCTTCGCCGCGGCCCCGGCAGAGACTGGACAGAGAACGCACCCGATCAGAACGGAGTGAACTCGAAGAGCAAGTCAAGGCCGGTCGTCAGGACCATCATGCCCGTGAAATCCGTCGCCGTTCCTGCCGAACGCACCGGTTGAACCGGCGGTCACCGACCGAACACCGCTGATGCCTTCCTTGGAGCCCATGGTCATGTCCGTTCCCAGTCTTCGCCTGGTAAAGAAAGGCGAACGCCTCCATCCGGAACCCGATCCCGTTTCCGGAACCCACGCGCAGCCTTCGATCCGCTACGCCACTGTGGTCGCGCTCGACATCTGCTCGTTCGGCGAGCGCGACGACTGCATCCAGTTGCACCAGCGCCGGGAGATGTACGCACAGGCGGCCAACGCGTTCGAGATGACCCGGATCCCGTGGTCGGCCTGCTACCGGGAAGACCGCGGCGACGGCGTTCTCATTATTGCGCCGCCCAACGTTCCCTCCGACTATTTTCTGGATCCGCTGGCCCATCATCTGACCGTTCTACTCCGCCGGTACAACCGGATCGTCTCCGCAGCCGCACGGCTCCGGCTGCGGTTGGCGGTCCACGCCGGCTATGTCCACCATGACGCCCACGGCGTCGCGGGACGTCCCCTCATCCACCTGTTCCGGCTCCTGGAGTCCGGCGAGTTCAAACAGGCCGTCGCCGCCACCGACGCCGACCTCGGGCTCATCGTCTCCGATCGGCTCTACGCCGACACGTGCGGCTATGGGGGCTTCATCGACGGCGACGCCTACCGTCGCCTACGGGTCACATGCAAGGAGACCAACACCGTGGCCCGGGTGTGGTTTCCTCCGAACCATGACAACGGCCCCTCGCAGGCCCATGATCTGCCAACGTAGTGATCACCGGCTGGTGGTCCTTGCAACGACCGACGGGCATCCGCAGTCATGCTGCGGATGCCCGGTTCGGAGCGGGTGCGCCGTCAGGGACTTGAACCCCGAACCCGCGGATTAAGAGTCCGCTGCTCTGCCAATTGAGCTAACGGCGCGTGTCCCCGGGGCGCCTCGCGCCGTGGGGACCTCTCAAGGTTAGCAGCCCGGGGGAGATGCCCCGTCCGCCCGATTGGATCGGGAAATCCGGGCGAAAGCCCCCGGCGATTGGACCTTCAAAGCAGGTCGGCCGCCCCATATCGTCCGCGCATGCGCATGACACGAGCCCTCGCCCTGGTCGCCGCCGCCGCGCTCCCGCTGGCGGCGACCCCCGCGTTCGCGGCGGACTCCGGCGGTACCGTCACCGGGACCGTCTTCGCCCCCAACCCCGTCCAGCAGCTCGGCGACCAGTCGCTCACCGACGCCAAGGACGCCGACTACCCGGCCCTCGCGCCCGCCTACCGCACCGTCACCCTCACCGACCTCGACGGCTCGGGCGGGCTGAGCGGCCGCTACGTCACCGTCAAGAGCGAGACCGGCGCTCCGGTGCGCGTGACGGGCGGGGCCCTGCCCTCCTACCACCGCGACGTCGACCAGTTCGAGCAGGTGATGGGCTACCACTGGGTGACTAAGGCCCAGCACTACCTGCAGTCCCTCGGCTTCGGGTCGAAGCTGCGGCCGGTCAACCAGCGCCGCATCGAGCTGCGGATCAACCAGTACGGCGGCGACAACTCGTTCTTCCGCGAGAACAAGCGCGACATCACCCTGGGCAAGGGCGGGGTGGACGACGCCGAGGACGCCGAGGTGATCGTGCACGAGTACGGCCACTCGGTGCAGGACGGCCAGGTCCCCGGCTTCGGGACCACCCTGGAATCCGGCGCGATCGGCGAGGCGTTCAGCGACTACCTGGCGGTGACGGTCACCAGCTGGGCGAACGGCCGTCCCACCGCCGCGCCGGAGGCGTGCGTCGCCGACTGGGACGCGGTGTCCTACTCGTCGGGACCCGTCCACTGCCTGCGGAGGCTGGACGAGGACAAGCGCTACCCGCGGGACGTGGTCGGCGAGGTGCACGCCGACGGCGAGATCTGGTCGCGCGCCCTGTGGGACATCCGGCGGTCGCTCGGCGACACCCAGGCCAGCACGCTGATCGTCGAGGCGCAGTTCGCGTTCGCGCCCGACACCACGTTCCGGGCGGCGGCGCAGGCCACGGTGGCGGCGGCGCAGCGGCTGTACGGGGCGCGGGCGGCGGAGGCGACCCGGGCGGCGTTCGTGGAGCGCGGCATTCTGTGAGAAAAGCCGAAAACCCCCGTCCGTTTCCCGGAGGAACGGGCGGGGGTCACCCGGTGCGCCGTCAGGGACTTGAACCCCGAACCCGCGGATTAAGAGTCCGCTGCTCTGCCAATTGAGCTAACGGCGCATGCCATCTGTTGGCCCCGATGACGAGGGCGGGTGCGCCGTCAGGGACTTGAACCCCGAACCCGCGGATTAAGAGTCCGCTGCTCTGCCAATTGAGCTAACGGCGCATGCCGTCCGTCGGCCCCGGCTCCTCGGCCGGGTCTTCGTTGACGACAGGAAGAACAGTAGCAGGCACGGCGGACCGAGTGCGAATCGATTGTCCAGGCCCCGGGGCCTGTGACCGGCCGTCTCAGTCCTTGCCCGGCAGCACGCTCACCATGCCCCGCCACAGGGCGATGGCGGTGGCGCGGGAGGACACGCCGAGCTTGGAATAGATGCGGTTGACGTGGTTCTTGACGGTCTTCTCGCTCAGGAACAGCTGGCGGGCGATCTCCCCGTTGGAGCGGCCGCTGGCGATCAGGTCCATGACCTCGGCCTCGCGCGCCGACAGCCCCAGGCTGACCCGGCTGGCGTCGCGGATGCCGCGGATCAGGTCGCCGACCGTGAACGCGCCCGGCACCAGGTGCCCGCACGCGCCCGCCCGGATCGCGACCTCGACCGTTCCACGGTCCTCGGGATCGGCGAGCACGAACACCCGGGAGGCGCGGCTCAGCGGGGCGGTGTGCCCGGTGCGGGCGGCGTCGGCGGCCAGCAGCACGACGTCGGGGCGTAGTCGTTCGGCCAGGTCGACCGCGTCGGAACCGCCGTCGGTCTCGGCGATCACCTGAAGTTCGTCGCTGCTTTCGAGCAGCGACACCACGCTGGCGCGGACACGGGGGTCACCGTCCACCACCAGAACGCGCAGCGGGGCCGTTTCGTCGACACTCATCCGGTCTCCGGCGTTCACCCTTGGGGTGCCATTGGCATTTATAAGGTCGGAGCATAACTGCCCGATCACCCAGATCCAATGTGCCGGGCGGACGGGGCGGCCGTTCGGGGACTTCCGGATAACGGACGGTGGCGCGTCCGCGGGGCCCCCGAACGCCGGTGAACGCGTCCGGAGGCCCGGTGCGGCGGGGCTTCACGCGGTCTTGAGCTCGCGCAGCGGGCCCTGGAGCTCGCTGGTGAAGAACTCGAAGAAGCCGTCGACGTCGGGACCGGCGTTCGCCAACGTCAGATGGTCGAAACCGGCATTCACGTAATTCTGGACGGACTTGATGTGGCTTTCGGGGTCGGGTCCGCAACTGAAGTTCTGACGGATGTCATCCTCGGTGACAGTGGCGGTGGCCGCGTCGAAGCTGCCCGGGTTGGGCAGTTCGGCCATCACCTTCCAGCCGGTCAGCCCGAACCGCATCTTCTCCCGCGCCGCCGCGACCGCGTCCTGCTCGCGCCCGGCGTAGGACATCATCACCTCGCAGTAGCGCGGCCCCTTGCCGCCCTCGGAGGCGTAGGTCTCCAGGACCGAGGGGTCGTCCTCGGTGTTGAAGATCCCGTCCCCGAGATCGGCGGCGATCTTCGCGGCCTTGGGGCCGCCCGCCGCCACGACGATCTCCGGAAGCTCCGCCGGCAGGTCGAACACCCGCGCCTCGGCGATCTCCAGATACTGGCCGTCGTAGGAGTGGTAGCCGCCCGACCACAGCAGCCGGATGATCTCCAGTGCCTCGCGGAGCATCTCCTGCCGCACGTGCACGGCGGGCCAGCCGCCGCCGATGACGTGCTCGTTGAGGCGTTCGCCGGATCCGACGCCGAGCTTGAACCGCCCGTCGCTCAGGATCGCCAGCGTCGCCGCGGCCTGCGCGACGATCGCCGGGTGGTACCGCATCGTCGGGCAGGTCACGCCCGTCATCAGGGTGATCCGCTCGGTCTTCGCCGCGGCGTTCGCCAGCATCGCCCAGGCGAACCCCGAATGCCCCTGCTCCGCGAGCCAGGGATGGTAGTGGTCGCTGACCTCGACGAAGTCGAACCCGGCGCGTTCGGCGGCCACCGCCTGCCGGACGATCTCCTTGGGGTCGTAGCCCTCGGCCAGCAGCTTGTACCCGATCTTCATGGAGCTCCTCTCGACGTTCTGTCCTCCTCGCGAGAGGTGTCCGGGCACCGGGTGTTTACACCCTCATCTGGGCAAAACCCGATCGCTGTGTCCGCGTGATCCGGGTTAGGGTGCGCGGCGTGGAGACCATGGGGTTCGACTGGGAGGCGGTCGTCTACCGGGACTTCGACGTCGATCTGGACGAGCCGGGGCGGCGCAGCGGGGCGGCGTTGGACGCGCTGCTGGACGACCTGGAGGTGCCGGCCGACGCCGAGGGGTTCGATCCGCTGGGGGAGTGGACGGACGCCCTGTGCCGCACCCGCGACGCCGGGCTGCCCGCGCTGCTGGAACGGCTGGCGCACCCCGACGCCGGCATCCGGCGGATCCTGGCCGTGGTGCTGGCGTACGTCCGGTCCGCGCGGATGGTCCCGGCGGTGGCGGCCCGGATCGAGCGGGAACCGGACGCTCCGACGCGCCTCGGCCTGCTGGTGGCGCTGGGACCGTACGCGGACGACCCCGAGGTCGGGACCCTGCTGCGCCGCCGCCTGGACGCCGATCCGGCGTCGTCGCTGGGCGCGGCGCTGGCGTTCCTCCTCCACGCGCCCCCGGCCGTGGACGACCCGGTGCTCGACGCCCTGACGCTGTGCGCGGGCGAGGCGGGCGCGGCCCTGCGGGAGCTCGCCTGGTGCGATCCGGAGTGGAGCGGCCCGGTGGAGGCGGTGGACAGCTGGCTGTGGCGTTCGCCGGAGCTGCGTTCGCGCTGGCTGGACCGCATGTTCCCGCTGCTGTGGAACGGCGCTCTGCCCGCCTCGTCGGCCGCCGTCCTGGTGCAGGCCGCCGACCGGCTCTTCCGCGACGACCGCGAGGAGCACCGCCGCCAGGCGTCCGCCGTGACGGCCCTGCTGGCCCACCCCGACCCGGACGTCCGCAGGACGGCGCTCAAGGCCCACGCCCTGTACCCCGACGACGCCTACGCCGGCGCCCTGGTCGAAGCGCTCGACGATCCGGAACTGTCGGGCAGGGCCCTGCTGCTGCTCACCCACCGCGCCGACCCGCGCTGCGTTCCCACGCTCCAACGGAGGATCTCCGCGGGCGAGGCGGCGCGCCTGCCGCTGCGGGAGGCGAAGGCGTTCGCCGACGCGCTCTGGCCGCACGTCCGCGCCCGCCTGGCCGAGACCACGGCCCCGGCCGAGATCGAGGAGCTCCTGAAGGGCACGGCCGACTGGCCGGGCGGCGCCGAGGCGGTCCCCGAGGTGATCGGCATCCTGGAACGCCTGTCCCGCGACCTGCTGGCACACCCCGACCCCGAGGCGCTGGAGGCCGCCGCGCGGGCCTGCGGCTTCCTGCGCAGACGCGCCCTGACCGACGAACGGGCCCTGACGGTCCTGCGCGAGGTCGCCGCCGGCCCGGACCTGGAGACCGCCCTGGCGGCGATCCGCGCCCTCATGGGCCTGGGCGAGCGGGCCGATCCCGAGATCGTGGCCCTGCTCCTGGGCGTCCTGTCCCGCTGCGACGTCCACGGCCGCCAGGAGGGACGCCGGGGATGGCGCTACGACTGCAACGCCTGCGGCTGGCTGGGAGAGCTGGGCCCCCGAGCCCGCGCGGCGGCCCCGGCCCTGCGCGTCCACCGGGACACCTCACCGGTGGACGCCCTCCGCGTGGCGGCGGCCGACGCCCTGTGGCACATCACGCGCGACCCCGACGAGGCCCTGCCGACCCTGATCCCCCAGATCCCGAACGACCCCATGCGCGTCCTGCACGCCCTGACGTCGATGGGAAAGGCGGCCCTCCCGGCCCTCCCGGCGATCCGCTCCCACACCGAGGGCGACGACGACCTGGCGAAACGAGCCCGGGAGACGGCCCGCCACCTGGAGTCCCTCTGACCCGAGAACGACGAAGGCCCTGGTCATCATGATGACCAGGGCCTTTCGTTGGGGTGAGTGAGGGGACTTGAACCCCCGACATCTTGGACCACAACCAAGTGCTCTGCCAGCTGAGCTACACCCACCAGGGCCGGAATCGCTTCCGGCAGATGTAAGCATAGCGGGTTCGGGAGGGTGGTTCGACCTGGCTCGGGGAGGGGCCGGTCACGCCTCGGCGATGATGCGGGCGGCGAGGGCGCGGGCGGTCTCGGAGTCGGGGCCGGGCTGGGGGACGAACAGGGCCGCGCGGTAGTAGCGGAGTTCCTGGATGGACTCGGTGATGTCGGCCAGGGCGCGGTGGCCGCCCTTCTTCTCCGGGCTGGCGAAGTAGACGCGCGGGTACCAGCGGCGGGCCAGCTCCTTGATGGAGGAGACGTCGACCATCCGGTAGTGCAGGTGGGAGTCCAGGGCGGGCATGTCGCGGGCCAGGAACGAGCGGTCCGTGGCGATGGAGTTGCCGCACAGCGGGGCCTTCTTGGGGTCCTTGACGTGCGAGCGGACGTAGGACAGCACGGCCTCCTCGGCCTCGGCGAGGGTGACGCCGCCCGGCAGCACGTCCAGCAGGCCGGAGGAGGTGTGCATGTCGCGGACGATCTTCGACATCTGCTCCAGGGCCTCCTGCGGGGGCTTGATCACCAGATCGACGCCCTCGTCGAGGATGTTCAGCTCGCTGTCGGTCACCAACGCGGCGATCTCGATCAACGCGTCCCTGCGGAGGTCGAGGCCCGTCATCTCGCAGTCGACCCACACCAGCTTCTCCACGACCATCTGCCCTCTCACCTGCGGTAGCTCTCGCTCTGTCAGACGGGGACCGCGCACGGTGGCGGCCGGTGGGGGCGAGAACCGCCGCGACGCCCGTCGTGGCGGGCCTGGCCTCCACTGATCCGGTCCCCTGTCAGGCTACGACCCTAAGGGGCCGTCCCGGACATTGACAGACGGTGCGGGCGGGGGGAGGGATCACCTGGTCAGGTGGGGCGGGACCGGGACGCCGGGGCGCAGCCGGGGGTCGGGCTCGGGGGCGCCGAACTCCTGCCGCACCGGGATGACGCCCGCCCACACCGGCAGCGCGTAGTCCTCCTCCTCGTCGGTGGGCGGGCCCTGGCGGATCTTCACCGACGCCTCGTCCAGCGGGAGGGCCAGCAGGGCGGTGGCCGCCAGCTCCTTGGGGGAGGGCGGGCGCAGGGCGTCCCACTGGCCGGGGACGAGGTGCTCGGTGATCGCCTGGAGGGCGGTGAGCTTATCGGCGGGGTCGGTGAGGGCGCGCGGCGTCCCGTAGACGACGGCGCTGCGGTAGTTGAGCGAGTGGTGGAACAGCGAACGCGCCACCACGATCCCGTCCAGGTGTGTGACGGTCACGCAGATCTCCTGGGCCGCGCCGGAGCGCAGGCTCGCCGCGCCGGTGGAGCCGTGCAGGTAGAGGGTGTCGCCGGAGCGCCCGTAGGCGGTCGGGATCACGCGCGGCGTGCCGTCGACGACCACGCCTAGGTGGCAGACCATGCCCTCGTCCAGGACGGCGTACAGGTCGGCGCGGTCGGAGCGGGCCCGTTCGCGGATGCGGCGGACGCGGGTGCGTTCGGTGGGGGAGAGGGGCGTGCTCATGCCCGACTACGGTAGGGACGAAGTGGCCTGGTGCTTAGAGCCACTCGGATGTTTTTGCGGGAGACCACTTTGTCGCGTGCCGTGATCGATCTGCCGCTGGTCGTGGACCGGGGGCGCGGGGAGCCGATGAGCGCCCAGCTGGTGGGGCAGTTGCGCGCCGCCATGCGGGAGGGGCGGCTGGCGGCCGGGGAGCGCCTTCCCTCCAGCCGCGCGCTGGCCGGGGTGCTCGGGGTCAGCCGGACCGTGGTGACCGAGGCGTACGAGCAGCTGTACGCCGAGGGCTGGCTGGAGGGGCGGCACGGGTCGGGGACGTTCGTCAGCGCGATCACCGTCGTCCCCGAGCCCGCCGGGCCCGCTCCGGCGCCCGGTGCCGCCGAGGACGCCGCCGGGATGGTGGACCTGCGGCCGGGGGTGCCGTGGATCGGCGCGCTGGACACCCCCGCGTGGCGGCGGGCCTGGCGGCTGGCGGCGACCGTGGAACGCGTCAGCCGCCCCGATCCGCACGGCCTGCCGGGGCTGCGCGCCGCACTGGCCGACCACGTGCGGCGCGGCCGGGGCGTGGCGTGCACCGCCGAACGGGTGCTGGTGACGCGGGGCGCGACCAACGGCCTGGACATGCTCGCGGCGACGGTGCTGCGGCCCGGCGACCGGGTCGGTGTCGAGGAGCCCGGCTACACCGGGGCCAAGGCCGTGCTGGCGGGACGCGGCCTCACGCTGGTGCCCTGTCCCGTCGACGAGCACGGCCTGGTCGTGGACGCGCTGCCGGGCGACCTGCGGCTGGTCTACACGACGCCGTCGCACCAGTACCCGCTGGGCGGGGTGCTGCCGGTGCCGCGCCGGCAGGCGTTGCTGGCGTGGGCGCGGCGGACCGGGGCGCTGGTCGCCGAGGACGACTACGACGGGGAGTTCCGCTACGACGTCGCGCCGCTGCCCGCCCTGTACGGGCTGGACCCGGAGGTGGTCGTCTACCTCGGCACCACCTCCAAGATCCTCACCTCGGACGTGGGCGTCGGCTGGCTGGTGGCCCGCCCCGACCTGGTGACGGCGATCGCGCACCGCCGCCGGGACCTCAACGACCGCACGGCCGTCGTCCCGCAGGAGGCGATGCGGTTGCTGCTGGAACGCGGCGACCTGGACCGCTACGTCCGCCGGATGCGCGCCGAGTACGCCCGCCGCCGCGCCGCCGTGGCGGAGGCCCTGGGCGGCCTGCGCCTGCGCGGCGACACGGCGGGCCTGCACGTGGTCGTGGAGACCTCCCCGGAGGAGGCCGCGCGCCTCGCCGAGGCGGCGCGGCGGCGCGGCGTCCTGGTCGACACCCTGCGGCGCCACCACGCCGGTCCCGAGCGCGCCGGCGGCCTGATCATCGGTTACGGCGCGGCGGCGAACCTGACCGAGCTCCGCCGGGGCTGCGCCGTGATCCGCGGGCTGGCGGCGGAGCGCCGGGACCGCTGAGCGCGCCGTGGCGCGTCAGGAGCGGGCGTTGGCCGGTTCGGGGACCGGGACCTCCAGCACCGGAGGGGACGGCGGCAGGATCCCGTTGTGCAGCGGGGACGCCGGGGCCGGAGGGCTTCCGCCGGGCTGGCCCACGGAGGGGCGGGGGCGGGGGATCGGCGCGACCGGGGTCTCGGGGCCGGTGACGCGGCGGATGTCGATGCCGCCGGGGTCGGGGCGGTCGGCGCCCGGGACCTGGGAGGCGCCGAAGTGGCCGCCCCGGGCCCAGCTACGGCGGTCGCGGCGGGCCTGGTAGGACTGCGGCGTCGGCAGCGGTGGCCCGGCGGGCCAGCGGCGGGCCACGCCCCAGGAGTCCAGCCAGGCCATGAGCGGGTCCAGGCCGTTCAGCGGGGTCCCGGTGAACGGGTCGCGCGCCTGCCCCACCACCATGATCTGCGCGCAGACCCGGCCCTCGCGTCCCACCGCGTCCAGCATCCGGGCGGCGCGGACGATGGGCAGCAGCTGGACGAACTCGCCGCTCCAGGGATTCCAGACCAGGTGCGGGGCCCGGTCGGCGCGGGCGAGGTCGGCGGCCACCGAACGGGCCGAGATCGTGCGGGCGTCCGACTCGCTGCTGAACCAGACCGCTCGGGGCGCTCCTCCCCCCAACGCGCCACCGTCGGTGCGGGCCGGCAACCGGCCGGCTTCGGGCAGCCATGCGTCAGCCACGATGCGTCCCCCCCAATCGGGCGGTACGGCCCCGGACCGGTCGAACGCCCCAGGCGTGACGGTGGACCGGCATGGGGCCTTCCGGCTCGAAAATCCAAGAGATCCGGTTTACTCCGGTGCTGTCGCAGATGCGTACCCCCTCGGCTCCCCATATCCACCTGGGTACGACGTTTTCTTCACGCGGTGTAGTGGGCATGTCGGTCTGGGGCGGCATCCTCCCTGGTCAGGATGGGATCACCGAGTCGTGTAAAAAATTTTCGGCCGACGGCCGGAAGTGGCCGGACAGTTCCGGCGCGGCCGGGCCGTGCTTTCCCGGGGGTGGGGTTCCCAGCGCGAACCGAGTCACGTTCTAATAAGGCGTCATGACGGTTGACGCTGAACTCCCCGCCGGGGTCCCCGGCATCGATGTCCCCCGCCTGGCGGACTGGTTGGCGCGCGCCCTGCCCGGCACCGGACGGATCACCGCCATCGACCTGATCGCCGGTGGCCGCTCCAACCTGACCTACGGGATCACGCTGGACGGCGGGCGCAGGATCGTTCTGCGCCGGCCGCCGCTCGGGCACGTGCTGCCGACCGCGCACGACATGGGCCGCGAGTACCGGGTGCTGTCGGCGCTCGGCGCGGGCAGCGACGTCCCGGTGCCGACGACGCTCGCGTTCTGCGAGGACGAGGACGTCATCGGCGCGCGGTTCTACCTGATGGACTACGTCGAGGGGCGGGTGCTGCGCACCGTCGAGGACGCCGCCGACCTCACCCCCGGGCAGGCGGGCGGGCTCTCCGAGGCCCTCGCGACGGCGCTGGCGGCCGTGCACACCGTGGACGTCGAGGCCGTCGGGCTGGGCGACTTCGGCCGTCCGGGCGGGTACATGACCCGCCAGCTCAAGCGCTGGGGCAAGCAGTGGGACGCCTCCCAGGAGGCGATCCGCGCCACCGGCAACGTCCACGACCTGCCCGAGTACGACCGGCTGGTGTCCCGGCTGGCCGAGCGCCTGCCCGCCGACGCCCCCGCCCGCCTGGTCCACGGCGACTTCCGGCTGGACAACGCGCTGGCCCGGCTGGAGCCCCGCCCGGAGATCGCCGCCGTCGTGGACTGGGAGATGTCCACCCTCGGCGACCCGCTGTCCGACCTCGGCCTCACGCTGGTCTACTGGGCCGAGGCGGGCGACGCCGAGCTGCTGCCGGTCGGCGCGACCATCACCACCGCGCCCGGCTTCCACACCCGCCGTGAGTTCGCCGAGCGGTACGCCGCGCTCACCGGGTTCGACCTGTCGGAGATGGACTTCTACGTGGCGTTCGCGTGCTTCAAGCTGGCGGTGATCCTGGAGGGCATCCACGCCCGCTACCTGCAGAACGCCACCGTCGGCGAGGGCTTCGACCGGATCGGCGACGCGGTGCCGGTGCTGCTGGACCGTGCCCACCGGACCCTGGACGAGCGCTCCCCCTGGTAGCCCCCGGGGGCGTCGGCGGAAGGTGAGCCGGGGCGGATCATGCCGCACCACGCCGCCCCGGCTCCGTCGGCGGAAGGACGGTCGACGGGTCAGCAGTAGGAGACCGACGCGGACCCGCCCGGCGCGAACGACACCGAGCCGGTCCTGCGGCCCCAGCAGAAGTCGTTGGTCCGCTCCACCCGCACCCGCGTCGACTCCCCGGCGGCGAGCCGGCCCGAGCCGTACGCGCGCAGCCTCCCGGAGGTCCCGGTCACGCGCCAGTCCACCGGGCCGTCCACGGCGGTGATGGTGACCGCGCAGGACTCCGACACGCCCATCGAGCAGCCCGACACGGCGAGCCGTCCCGGCGTCGGCGGCGCGGGCGGCCTGGTGGTCGTCGGGGGCCTGGTCGTCGGCGTGCCCGGCGGCGTCGACGACGTGGACGACGCGGACGGCGTGGGCGTCGGGCTCTTGGACGGCGTCGCGCTCTTGGTCGGCGTCGGCGACGAGGAGGACGGCGTGGGCGTCGGTGTCTCGCTGGGCGGCAGGTCCGGCGACGACGGGTGCGGGGTGGTCGAGGGGACGGAGACCCGCAGCGGTCCCCGCGCCGCCGAGTTCGTGGTCTGGTCGCCGCCGGTGAACGCCGTCAGCGTCACCCCGAGCAGCGCCACCGCCGCGATCCCGCCGCCGACGGCCGCCAGCGTCCGGCCGCGCCGCCGCCGTTCGGGCGCGGCCGCCGGGTGCGGCTCGTAGGGCAGCGGCCAGCCGCGGTGGTCGAACGGCTCGGCCGCCGCGGCGATGGCGGCGCGGGTCTCGGCGCGGTCGGGGTGGGTGGCGGTGGTCAGCGTCTCCAGCCGCAGGTCCGGCGGGACCGCCGCGACCGGCAGCACCGCCAGCAGGCGGTCGGCGGGCGGCGGCGTGACCTGCTGCCCGTGGCACGTCGGGCAGGACGCCACGTGCCGCACCAGCGAACGCGCGTCCCCCGGCGACAGCGGCCACGACGCGGTGAGCGGCGCCAGGCTGGGGCACTCGTCCCGCAGCGCGTGCGCGATCGCCACCGCGCGGGCGGCCTCGTCGAGGTCGCGCAGGGCGCCGGCCAGCATCCGCTCGGCCTCCGGCTCCGGCAGCCCGAAGATCCCGGCCAGATCCCCCGCGTCCAGCTCGTGCCGCACCGCCAGGTCGACGACCTCGCGCTGCCGCCCGGTCAGCGCGGCGAGCATGCTGTGGGTGAGCATCCGCCGTTCGGCGCGCCGGGCGCGCCGCATCTCCGACAGGCCGTCGTCGACCTCGGGCGCCTCCTGGCCCGATCCCCCGGAGGGGTTGTCGCGCCGCCGCATGCACTCCTTGCGGGCGACCGCGTACAGCCAGCCGCGCAGTCGTTCGGGTTCCCGCAGTCCGCCCACGTGTTCGCGCGCCGCCACCAGGCAGCCGCGCAGCGCCCCCGCCGCCTCCACGCGATCGCGCAGCAGGCCGTGGCAGTAGTCGAACAGGAACGGCGCGTAGGTGTCGTAGACCTTGGTCAGCGCGATGGCGTCCCCGGCGCGCAGCGACTCCGCCAGGCGGGGGTCGTCGAACCGACCGGGCCCAGGCCCACCGGCCACGAAGATCCTCCAGATACGTCGGTGTCTCGGACAGTCCCCCCTTGCGAGCGGGACCCGGGACGACGCCCGGGGGCCGCTTTGGTTGCCCGATACTGCCACCGATGTTGGGATATTTCCTCTCGGAGGGCGTTGACGCGTGATCTCACGGGTACGCGCTGTGCTCGTCACCCCGCGATGACCACCGCTTTTGCGGGCCGAATGTGATCTGGGTCTCGTTTGGCCGCAGGGGTGTTCCGGGGTGGATCGGATCAGCGAACGGGGCGCGGCTCACGGTCGTCCGGAGGACCGTTCTCCGCGCACCGCCACGTGACCGTCGCCGTGCCGGAGGGCGCGAACCGGACCACGCCGCTGCCGCCCTCGCCCTCGCACGGACCGGTGCGCGTCGCCCGGACGGAGGCGCCCTGCCCCGCGCGCAGCCGGCCGCCGCCGGCCGCCGACACGTTGAGCGCGCCGGTGACCGACCAGCTCACCGGGCCGTTCACGGCGGTGACGGAGATCGGGCAGGAGGTCTGCCCGGCGGGGATCGAACAGCCGCTCACACCGAGGTGGCCGGCGGCCTCGGGAGGGCCGGACGTGGCCGGGGGCCGGGGGCTGCGGCTGGGCGGGCGGCGCGTCGGCGACGGCGTGCCGGACGGGGTCCGCGACGGCGTCGTCCGGGTGGGCGTGACGGTGGGGGACACCACGGTCGTCGGCGGGTCCCCCGGGGTGCGCTCCGGATCGGCGGGGACCTCGGCCGGGGCGGTGGGGGAGGGGTGCTGGGCGCCGGTGCGCTCGCGGCCCGAGTCGGGCATCAGCGCGAACGCGCCCGCCACCATCAGGATCACCGCGGCCGCCGCGGCGACGGCGGGCCACAGGCGCGGCGGAACGGACCGGCCGGGGGCTTCGGGGCGCGGCGCGGTCTCCACCGGCAGCGGCCAGCCCTCCTCGTCGAACGGCTCGGCCCGCGCGGCGACCGCGATGCGCATCCCGGCGGTCTCCGGGGAGGCCGCGTCCGCCAGGACGTGGTTGCGCAGCTCGGGCGGCATCAGCGCGACCGGGAGCACCTGGAGCAGCCGCACCGTCGAGACCGTGCGGTCGCAGCGGTCGGCGCAGATCGGGCAGGACTCGATGTGCCGGACCACCCGGCGGGCCGCCTCGTCGCCGAGCGGCCCGTCCAGGGGCGCGTCGGCGTCGGCCAGCGTCGCCACGGTCGGGCAGTCGCCCGCGCCGGTCCGCACGATCACGGCGGCGGCCAGCGCGTCGTCCAGGCGGCGGCGCGCGGCGGCGACCAGCTCGGCGGCCCCGCCCTCGTCCAGCGCCAGCACCCCGGCGATCTCGCCGGTGTCCAGGCCGTGTCGCAGCATCAGGTCCAGCGCCTCGCGTTCGCGGCCGCGCAGCCCCGCCAGCGCGCCGTGCACCAGCCGCCGGGTCTCCAGGCGTTGCGCGCGTTCGGCGGCGTCGAGGAAGACGTCGTGCACCTCGGGGGCCTCGTGGCGCTCGGCGGGCCGGTCCGGGTCGCGCAGCAGGCGCAGGCACTCGTTGCGGACCAGCGCGTACAGCCAGCCGCGGAACCACGCGGGCTCGCGCAGCCGCCCGGCGTGGGCGTGCGCGGCCAGGAACGCGTCGTGCAGCGCGCCCGCCGCCGCGTCGCTGTCGCGCAGCAGGGCGTGGCAGTAGTCGAACAGCCGGGTGGCGTAGTGGTCGACGATCTGGGGGAGCGCGCCCGGATTCCCGGCGGCCAGGGACAGCGCCAGGCGCTGGTCGTCAACGCGGTCGAGACTGGGCCAAGCGGACACGATGGTCCTCCCGCGAACTGAGGCGTGGAGCCGTCAGGGCTCCGGAACGGAACCCATGGGGAAGTGCCGTCCTCTCCCCGCGGTCCCCGGGGATCCCGGGTCGCTCTCCGTCGCGGGCCGGAGGAGGGGAGAAGGTCGGAGGCCCGACGGCCCCGCTCCCCGTCGGGCCTCCACTAGATTGACGAGCGGCTCCGGCGTCCGGTTGACACCGGGTGCAAAGAAAAATCGGAGATTTCTGATCTGCCCGGGACGGGAGCGCGCAGGGCGCCCCCCGGTGCTCCGGAAGGCGCCCTGCCACAAGTGCGACCCGCGGTCCCCGCCCCGCGCCGGGGCGGTCCGCGCCGCTCCTACTCCTTGATCCGGCGGGACAGCATCCGCAGGAAGATCTTGGAGATCTCCTGCGGGGTCTGCGCGACCTGCACGCTGCCGCCGGTCGCGTCGGCGATCTGCTTCAGCTCGTCCGGGTCCACGCCCTTGCCGAAACCGATCATGTTGACCTGGATCGGCCGGTTGGGGTCGCGCAGGCCCCGCAGCTCGGCGAGGGTCTGCTTGAGGGACGGGCCGCCGGGGTCGTCGTTGGCGCCGTCGGTCAGCAGCAGGATCGAGTTGCCGAACTCCGGCTTGTAGGTGCGCTTCATGTGCTTGTACGCCGCCAGCACGCTGTCGTACAGGCCGGTGTCGCCGTCCATCTTCGGCTGCATCTGCGCCAGCTGCGACAGCACCAGGCCGCGGCGGGTGGTCGAGCCGATCCGCTCGCCCAGCGGGCCGACCGACACCGCCTCCCGGTAGTCCTGGTCGCCCTGCATCTTCGTGGAGAACAGCCACACGCCGAGCTCGGTGTCGTTGGACATCATGCTCAGCCCGCCCTGGGCGATCTTCGCGGTGGCCTGCATGCGGTTGGTGGTCGGGGCGACCTTCTCGGCCATCGAGCCCGACACGTCGATCAGCGTCAGCAGCCGCAGGCCCAGCGACAGCTTCGACCAGGCCTGCATGACCCCCACGACCTCGGTGGGCTTGGGCGCGGGGAGCTGCAACGGCCGGGACGGACTGACGCCCAGCCGGGCCGAGAACGCCGTGGGGGCCTTGCCGTCGGGGGAGCGGAAGCCCAGCTCGCGCACGTCGTTGCGCGTGTTCTCGGTGTTCATGGCCTGTTCGAGCAGCTGGGCGGCCTTCTGCCGGTCGCCGTCCTTGGCGGTCACCGTGAACGGGTGGTCCATCAGCAGGGTGCCGTCGCTCGGGTACAGCGCCACCGCCGGCTCGGCCGGGTTGGTCTTGTTGTAGCTGAACAGCGCCTGCTCCGACGACAGCGTGATCGGCTGCCTGCCGGTGCGGCCCTTGCGGAACTGCTGGAACTGCGCCTGCGTCGTCGGCACCGTGCTCTCGCGGACCGTCCGCACGATGCCGGTGAAGATCGACTCCTGGTTGGCGTCGTTGGCCAGCAGCGCGTTGGTGACCATCAGACCGGCCATGCCCGCGGTGTTGCGGGACGGCTCGGGCACCAGCAGCCGCACCGCGTTGGGCGGGAGCATCTGGTTCTTGGTGACGCCGCCGCCCTGCACGCCGCCGACCACCTTGAGCAGGCTGTCCCAGGTCAGCGTGGAGGTGTTGAGGCCCTGCTGGCGGACCTGGGTGGCCAGGGTGCGCGGCATGCCGATCACCAGCGGGCTGGAGGCGACCGAGGTCCGGGTGGTCTGGACGGCGTCGCGGCCCTTGCCCGACCCGCGCACCAGCGACACCCACAGCGAGGAGTCGGGGATCCACACGTCCGGCCGCTGGTCGCCGTCGGTCGGCACGCCGGTGCCCGACAGCATGGTGGCGACCGAGTAGGGCTCGGTCTTGGTGACGTTGGCCTTGACGCACTTGCCGGAGACCTCGTGCTTGGCGTCGTTGAACCGCTTGGCGGCCTTCACCACGGCGGGTTCGAGCTCCGGCGCCACCGCCACCGACAGGGCGAGCGCGTCGTCGCCGCCGCAGCTCCCGCTCTCGGCGAACGCGTACACGCCGACGCCCAGCAGCAGCGCCAGGCCCACCGCGCCGGCCAGCGGACCGATCAACGCGGCGGCGCTGCGCTTCTTGCGGCGGCGCCCGTACTCGTAGTCGCCCGAGCCGCCGCCGTAGCCGCCCGAACCGCCGGAGCCGTCCCCGGCACGGCCGCCGAAGAACCCGCTCGGCCGCTCGTCGGACCGGCTGATCGCGTCGTAGCCGCCGTAGCCGGGCTCCTGTGCGGCGGCGGCCCCGAACGCGGCGGCCTCCTGCGGGCGCGTCTCGGGACGGCCCTCGGCGCGGGCGCGTTCGGCGGGCAGCTCGTAGCCGTCGGGGGTGCCGGACGCGCGGCCCAGGCCGTAGCCCCCGGCGTCGGACGCGCCGGTGAACCCGCCCTGCCCGAAGACGGGCTGCTCGGCCGAACGGCGCGGGGTGAACCACTCGGGGGTCTCCGACGACTCGCCCGGACCCGGTGCGGGCGGACCCTGCATGGGCGGACCCTGCGGAGGAGGACCCTGCATGGGCGGCCCCTGCGGGGGCGGGCCTTGCATGGGCGGGCCCTGGAGGGGCGGGCCGTCCGGCCCGATCGGCGTGCCCTGGCTGTCGCGCGGCGCGAACCAGTCGGAGGAACCGTCGTTGGCCGGACCGAAGACCGGCCGGGACGCCCCGGACGCGTCGCGCCCGCCGTCGCCCGGCGTCCCCTCCGGGAAGTCATTGACATGACGTCCGCTCACGGCTGTCCTCGCTTCACCAGAAACCCGTCGATGTTCCCCGGCACTGTAGTGGTACGGAGAAGAGGTTACAAAGAGCTCAAAAATGAGAATGACGCAGGTCATGCCCTTATGTCTTGACAATCAGGGCATCCGGCGGGTGCGGTGACGATCCGCAGTTGATCCGCCACGGCTCGCCGACGCAACTCCCGTTCCGCGTCGATCGTCATTACCTCCGAGGGCGACGGGTCTTCTGATCGAAGATCAAAAAAGAAGTGGGCGGCATGGTCGGGGAGGAACGGCGGCCGGGCCCGGAGATAGCGCTCGTGAGCCGCCATAAAAAATGATCTTGAATGGCGCGGGGGAAGGGCGGGGGAGCATGGCGGAAAGCGAACGCGTGCCGGACGGCGGCGCGGCGGCGGCCGCGGGCCGGGGCCGGACCGTGCTCGCCTGGGCCGGGGTCGCCGCCTGGGGGCTCTGGTCGCTGGTGCGGTGGGCCGGGGGCGACCGGATCGGCGGCATCGGGGTGTTCGCCGCGCCGCTGCTGGCCGTGACCCCGCTGGTCGCGGCCGCCGCACCGGTGCCGGTGGTGGCCGCGCTG